>PWIZ01000078.1 GCA_003560175.1 Halomonas sp.
GCCCTCGGCCACGTGCCACTCCACTACCTCGCACTCCACGATACCTTCCCCGATATCGGGCAGCATGAAATCGCTCATTGTCTCGCTCCTCTCCTGGCCCGTTCGGGCCGAATATCGGGAATCAGAAGGCCGCGGAGGCCTTGATCGCTTCGAAGATCTTCAGGTGGTCCGGCAGATACTCCTTCTCCAGCGTGAGCGGGAAGGGGGTATCCAGGCCGGTCACCCGGGCGATGGGCGCTTCAAGGTAGAGAAAACAGCGCTCCTGGACGGTGGCGGCGACCTCGCCGGCAAAACCACCGGTAAGCGGCGCTTCGTGGGTGATCACCAGACGGCCGGTCTTGAGCACAGACTCCACCACGCTGTCCTCGTCCCAGGGCAGAATGGAGCGCAGGTCGACCACCTCGCAGGAGATGCCCTCCTTCTCGGCAAGCTCCACGGCGCGCTCGATCACCTCCATCTGCGCTCCCCAGCCGAGCACGGTGACGTCGGTACCCTCCCGGGTTACCTCCGCCTCGCCGATGGGCAGCTGGTAATCCTCTTCGGGCACCTCACCGGTGGAGGCGCGGTAGAGGCGCTTGGGCTCGAAGAAGAGCACCGGATCAGGGTCGCGGATGGCCGCCAGCAGCAGACCCTTGGCCTGATAGGGATTGCGCGGCACCACGATCTTGATACCCGGCGTATGGGCGAAGTAGGCCTCCGGGGACTGAGAGTGGTAGAGCCCCCCGGAGATGCCGCCGCCGTAGGGGGCCCGCACGGTCAGACCGCCGACGTTGAACAGATCCCCCGAGCGATAGCGAAACTTGGCGGTCTCGTTAACGATCTGGTCGAAGGCCGGAAAGATGTAGTCGGCAAACTGGATTTCCGCCACCGGCACCGAGCCCTGGGCGGCGAGGCCGTTGGCGAAACCAATGATGCCCTGCTCTACCAGCGGCGTATTGAAGCAGCGCGACTTGCCGTACTTCTCCTGCAGGTGGCTGGTGGCGCGGAAAACCCCACCGAAGAAGCCCACGTCCTCGCCGAAGCAGATGACCTTCTCGTCCTCGGCCATGGCGATATCCAGGGCGTTATTGATCGCCTGCAGCATGTTCATGTTGGGCATCTCATTCCCCTCCCCGATTGACTGGATCGCGCTCTGCGTCGACGTTGGCACCCTGAGCCTGTACGCCCGGATCCAGGGAGCGGGCGCCTTTGGGATAGGCGTCCGGGTAGCGGCGAATATGGGTCTTGAGACGATCGAGCTGGCGCTGCAGTGTCGGAGTGACGTCCGCATAAACGTCAGTCACCAGACTATCCAGCGGGGGCGGCGGTCGCTTCTCGGCACGCTTCATGGTCTCCAGCACTTCCCGGCGCAGGGACTCCTGAAGCGCTTTTTCCTCTTCCTCATTCCACCAGCCCTGCCCCATCAGCCAGTGCTGCAGGCGCTGGATGGGGTCCTTCTCGCGCCACGCCTCCTCCTCTTTCTTGGAGCGGTAGCCGGAGGGATCGTCGGAGGAGGAGTGAGCCGCCAGGCGATAGGTCATGGCCTCGATCAGCACCGGCTTGTTCTGCTCCACGGCGATGCGCCGCGCCTCTCGGGTGGCCGCCAGCACCGCCAGCACGTCGTTGCCGTCGACCCGAATCACGTGCATGCGGTAGCCGAAGGCACGAGGCGCCACGCCGTCGGCGGCGAACTGCTCGATGGAGGGAGTGGAGATGGCGTAGCCGTTGTTGCGGCAGAAGAAGATGACCGGCACCTCGTGCACGGCGGCCATGTTGAGCGCGGCGTGGAAGTCCCCCTCCGAGGCGGCCCCTTCGCCGAAGAAGACGATGGTGCAGTGGCCGTCACCGGCCAGCTTCTGGCCGTAGGCGTAGCCGGTGGCCTGGGGAATCTGGGTGGCCAGGGGGGAGGAGATGGTCATGTAGTGGAGCTTGCGCGACCCGTAGTGGATCGGCATCTGGCGCCCCTTGCCGTAGTCGAGCTCGTTGCCAAACAGCTGGTTCATGAACTCGTCGTAGCTGAAGCCGCGATAGACCAGCGCCCCCTGCTCGCGGTACTGGGACATGATCATGTCGGCATCGTCCAGTGCCGCCGCGGCGCCAATCACGGCAGCCTCCTCGCCGGTGCACTGCATGTAGAAGGAGAGCCGCCCCTGACGCTGGGCCGCCATCATGCGCTCGTCCATCACCCGGGTCGCCACCATGGCACGATATATCTTCAGCGCCTGGTCGCGCGTGAGGGCCGGCGCTTCGGCGCCTTCATGGAGAGTGCCGTCCTGGCGGAGCAGCCGGAAGGTGGGAATGGAGAACTCGTCGCCGCTGAGAAACCGCGGCGCGTGAATATCTTGTGTTGTTGTCATCTCGGTATCCTCTACCCCTTTTGAGGGCAGTGTTGTCGCTTGTTTCGCCCTTTGCCAGCGGGATTGCCGCCGGCGGGTCAACGCAACCCAAGATGACGTTAACGTAAAATGTCGATTTGTGCACCTATCGTGCCATCCCCGGCGCCATTGATAGTGGATCGCTCTGCCGCGAACCCTCGGCGCCCCGTCGTGTCCATGTCTAGCGGGCCCGGCGTCGGGCCATCCAAGGGAGCATTCCAGATGCGTTATCTTCTCTCCGGCCTGCTGACCGCCGGCCTCGTCATGCTAGCCGCCCCCGCGGCCGCTTCGTCCGGCGCCACATCTGACGCCTCTGGCGCTGCTGTGACCGCCAGTGATTCCGCTGTGAACGGCACCGCGGGACTGCTGAACCACGAGCTCAGGCGCCTGCACTCCAGCGAAATGGTCGATCTGCAGGAGCGCCTGGGCGGCGCTCCCCTGCTGCTGGTCAACACCGCCAGCCGCTGCGGCTTCACGCGCCAGTTCGAGGGACTCGAGGCGGTGCATCAGCGCTATGGCGAGCGCGGACTCAGAGTCGCCGGATTTTCATCCAACGACTTCAATCAGGAGATCGACGAGGAGGGTGCCGCCGAGGTCTGCTTCGTCAACTTCGGGGTCACCTTCGACATGTTTGCGCCCATCGCGGTGCGCGGACCGGATGCCCACCCGCTGTTCGCGGAGCTTGCGCGGCAGAGCGAGGCGCCGCGCTGGAACTTCACCAAGTACCTGGTCAATGCCGACGGCGAAGTGGTCGAGCGCTTTGGCTCCAGCACACGCCCCGACTCACGCCGCATGCGCGGCGCCATCGAGGCGCTGCTCGCCGATCACTGAGCGCCGGCGCCAAGCCCGCGCTGCAGGCGTTCGAAGGCGCTGTCGACGCACAGCGCCAGCAGGCCGATCAGCACCGCGCCCTGCAGCACATAGGCGGTATTGCCGTTGACGATGCCGGAGATGATCGGCGCCCCGAGATTGCTGGCGCCCACGGTAGCCCCGAGTGCCGCCGTGGCAATGTTGACGGTCACCGACGTGCGAATTCCTGCCAGAATCACCGGGGCAGCCAGGGGCAGCTCCACCTGCCAGAGCCGCTGAGAGGGACTCATGCCCATGCCTCGGGCCGCCTCCATGACGCCGGCATCGAGCCCCTCGAGGCCAGCCAGGGTGTTGCGAACGATGGGCAGCAGCCCATACAGCAGCAGCGCCACGATGATCGGCCAGGTACCGAAGCCCAGCACCGGCACAGCCAGCGCCAGCACCGCCACCGGTGGGAACGTCTGGCCCATGGAAGCCACCTGAGCGACCAGAGGCAGGAAGTCGCGTCCGGCGGGGCGCGTGACGAGCACAGCGGCCCCCACTCCCAGCGTCACCGCCAGCAGCGAGGCGACGCCGACGACCAGCAGGTGGCGGCCCAGCAGCACCAGAAAATCGGCATGAGGGTAAATGACCTGGCGAGCGCCGGGCTCGACCCAGCGGAACAGCGGCTCGGCCCAGGCCATGCCCGCGGCCAGC
>PWIZ01000064.1 GCA_003560175.1 Halomonas sp.
ACTTCAGGCCTCACGTGTCGGTATCCTTCATCTTGTCCAGGTCATCGGCCTTGACGATCTCGTAGGCCCGGCGAATCAACACCACGGCGAAGGCCAGCACGCCGAAGGCGATCACGATGGCAGTCAGCACCACTGCCTGGGGCAGCGGGTCTGCCACTGCCCCCTCCGGGGCCAGCATGCCCTCGGGAATGAGTGGCGGCGCGCCGCGGGTCATCCCCGCCGAGGTAAAGATCAGCAGGTTGGCAGCATTGGTCAGCAGCATCAATCCGATCACCAGCTTGACGATGGAGCGGCGCAGCATCAGGAAGATCGCGGCGGCATACATGAAGCCAATGGCGACGGCCATCAAGGGTTCCATGAGGCATCTCCTGTTCGGTGGGCGGTGTTCTCAGGGCTCATCCTTGTCCACCTCCATCAGGGTCATCACCATGGTCAGCACCGAGCCCAGCACGGCCAGGTAGACGCCGATATCGAAGATGAGCGGCGTCGAGGCCTTGAAGTCGATGCCGGGGATGGTCCACCACTGGGCGGTAAGAAAGGCCTCGCCCATGAACCAGGCCGGCACCACCGAGATCATGCCCAGCAGCAGCCCCATCCCGATAAGGTCGCGGGGGTCGAGCATGCGCAGCACCTCCTTGGTGGCGCTGACCCCGAAGGCGAACAGATAGAGGGTGAAGGCACCGGCGGCGACCAGGCCGGCGATGAAGCCGCCGCCGGGCTCATCGTGACCGCGCAGCAGCAGGAAGATGGAGAACAGCAGCTGCAGCGGCATCAGCAGCCGGGCCGCCGTGTTGAGGATGATGGTGCCGGACTTAACCATCGGCGTTCTCCTTGGCCGGTGCGCTCTTCTTCGGCTTCTCCGGGGCGCGCAGCTTGAGCATGGCGAAGACCCCGATGGCGGCCAGGGCCAGCACGAATATCTCACCCAGGGTGTCCAGCGCTCGGTAGTCCACCAGAATCACGTTGACGATGTTGCGCCCATGGGCCAGCGGCGCACTGTTGGCGATCATGTAGTCGGAGATCGGCACGAACTGGTCGATGCTCCAGGAGGTAAGAATTAGCAGGGTGATCAGCCCACCCAGGCTACCGGCCACCGCCACGTCGCGCACCCGCTCCAGGGGCGTTGAGAGGCTCGAGAAGCGCGGCAGTCGAAACAGCACCAGCACCAGCAGGATCACCGTCAGGGTCTCCACCAGCAGCTGGGTGATACCCAGGTCAGGGGCGCTGAACAGGATGAAGATCAGCGCAATGGAGAAGCCCATGATGCCCACCGAGACCACGGCGCCGAGCCGCGAGCGGGAGATGGTGGCGAACAGGGCCCCCATCACCATGGTGCCCACCACCACGACCTCGTGGAACTGGACGTCCAGGGCGACGTGGAACTGGGGCGCGTGTCGCAGCAGCAGCGAGTTGCCGATCAGGGCGATCAGGGTAAGGATCATCACCAGGATATAGTTGCGCATGTAGCCATTCTGCAGCACCCGGGTCTGCCATTCGGAGACCACCACCACGCCGCCCATCAGGGCGTCGTAGCCGGCTTCCGGGCCGCGGGAGAGCAGCGGGTCGAGGCGCGCCAGCCGCGCCCGGACGCGATCCCAGCGCTTGAACAGCAGATAGCCTAACGCCAGGCTAACCAGTGACATCAACAGCGGCAGGTTGATGCCGTGCCACAGCGACAGCTTGACCTCCACCGGCGTACCGGCCACCGCCGAGGCCGCTGCGGTCAGCAGCCCGGTGCCCGCCAGCACCGGCAGTAGCCCCAGCAGCAGCGAAAGCGCGGCCAGCACCGCCGGCCCCAGCAGCATGGAGGCCGGCGCCTCGTGGGCCACCCGGGGGGTCTGTCGGCGCTGCCCGTAGAAAGGACGCAGCGCCACGATAGCCGCCACGGCGATGGTCAGGATCGCCGCACTGAAGGCCAGCAGGAGGACCAGCCATCGCCAGGCGCTTGCCTCGAGTACCGACTCGAACATCAGCTCCTTGCCGATGAAGCCGAATAGCGGTGGCACCCCGGCCAGCGACAACGCCGCCACCATGGCCACCCCAGCGGTGACCGGCATCAGCGGACGCAACCCCCCCATGGCGGTAACGTCCTTGGTGCCAGTTTCATGGTCGAGAATGCCGGCCACCATAAATAGTGAGCCCTTGTAGAGGGAGTGGGCCAGAAGGAAGGTCACGAAGGCGATCATCGCCCCCTCGGTGCCGATGCCCAGCAGCATGGTCAGGGTACCCAGCGCCATGATCGTGGAGTAGGCCAGCAGCTTCTTGATATTGGTATGGCGAATGGCCAGGAAGGCACCGGTGAACATGGTCAGCGCCCCCACCACCGAGAGCGTCACCGTCCACATCTCGGTGCCACCCAGGCTCGGCTGCAGGCGTGCCAGCAGATAGATGCCCGCCTTGACCATGGTGGCCGAGTGCAGGTAGGCCGATACCGGCGTGGGCGCGGCCATGGCATTGGGCAGCCAGAAGTGGAACGGGAACTGGGCCGACTTGGTGAAGGCGCCCAGCAGCAGGCAGATCAGCAGCGGGGTATAGAGGTCGTGCTCGCGCAGCACGTCGCCCATGGCATTGAGCTCGGAGAGGGACCAGCTCTCCCCGGCCACCCCCAGCATCGCCAGCCCCGCCATCAGCGCCAGCCCCCCCGCCACGGTGACGAAGAGCCCCTGACGGGCCGATTTGCGGGCCTCGAGATCGGTGTGATTGAAGCCGATCAGCAGGTAGGAGGTGATGCTGGTCAGCTCCCAGAAGACGAACAGGGTGAAGAGGCTGTCGGCCAGCACCAGCCCCAGCATGGAGACCATGAAGGCCAGCAGCGCCAGGTGGAAGCGCATCAGGTCCGGGTGACCCTTCAGGTAGCCCCCGGCATAGATCAGCACGAAGGTGCCGATGCCGGTAACCAGCAGCGCAAAGAGCATCGACAGGCCGTCGATGACGAAGGTCAGGCTCATTCCCAGCGAAGGCACCCACTCCATGGTGAGGACCAGAGTCTCGCCGGCCATCACCGCCGGCAGCTGGCTCAGGAACCACAACGCCAGCGCCGCCGGATAAGCGGCGAACACGAAACTGGCACGATCCCCAAACCAGCGATGGAAGAGGGGCGCGAAGGCGGCCAGCGCGAACCCCGAAAGCACGGCTAATTGCATCACACAACGTTCTCCTGATCTGGATCAGCCGCCCAGCGGTGGGGACGGAGCATGCACGGGCATTCGCCTAATGGATGACGCAGCGCAGCACCCAACAGCCTTTTTATCAATAGTGAAAGCCTATAGACTCACGCCGGCGAGTGGCAAGAAAGGGCGTGACCACACCTTAAACGAAAGGCGGCGATTTATCATTAGTGAATGATTATCCTGTCGTTTTCGTAGCAACCCTTTGTTGCGCGCCAATGCTTCGACGACGCTGCACCCGTCGATGAATGACGAGCCAGGCGGTGACGTGGCTGCCTGGGCCCCAGCGCACCCCTTGCTCTTCGGTGCCAGGCCTGGCCAATTGCGCCTCCCCGCCACTGCGTGGATGAGCTGACCGATGGCACTGCTGTGGATACCCCTCCTTACCCTTCTCGGCGCCTTGGTGCCGGTATTCACCTCCCGCTACGGCCGCCGCACCTGCACCCTTGCCACCCTGATCGCTCCGCTGCTTGCCCTCGGCCTGGTGCTGCTCCATGGCCCTGCGGTGATGGACGGTGAGATTGCCCACTTCTCGCTGACCTGGATGCCCCTGCTGGGTCTCGATCTCGCGCTGCGCATCGATGGGCTGACGATGCTGTTTGCCCTGCTGATCCTCGGCATCGGCAGCCTGATCCTCTACTACGCCGGG
>PWIZ01000012.1 GCA_003560175.1 Halomonas sp.
CTGGGGGCCGCCAGCGAGCTCATCGTGATCAGCGTGATGTCTCGCGATGAAGAAGGTTTTTCCGGCGCGGCACTGCTCGATCTGATGCTGGCCTGCGGCCTGCGCTATGATCGCGACATGAGGGTCTTCCACCGCTTCGAGACCGAAGACCCGGAAAGCCGCCTGCAGTTTTCCATGGTTAACGTGGTCAAGCCCGGCAGCTTCCCCATCGCGGCCATGGACGAGTTCCGCACCCCCGGTATCACCCTGCTGATGCCGCTGCCCGGCGCCGACGATCCCTCCGCGGCCTTCGAGGCCATGGTGGAAACCGCCATGGTGATCGTGCGCCATCTGGGCGGCGAACTGAAGGACGAGAATCACAGCGTGATGACCGCCCAGACCGTTGAGTTCGCCCGACAGCGCGTGCAGGAGTTCGTGCGTCGCCATCGCCTGCACCGCTATCAGGTGAATTAGCTATAAGCTATAAGCTATAGGCTGGAAGACAACCCCCGTGAGGTAGCCCCCCGGGGGTTGTCGCTTTGGTAAGCTAGGGCAAAATCTGGCTTCGAGCTTCGAGCTTCGAGCTTCGAGCTTCGAGCTTCGAGCTTCGAGCTTCGAGCTTCGCCATGGAACGAGAACCAGGATGCAATGACCCAGCCCGACCAGAAGATCCTCGACGAGGTGACGCGCCTGCGCGCCGAGCTCGACGATGCCAACCATCGCTACTATGTGCTTGATGACCCGAGCCTTACCGACGCCGATTATGACCGTCGCCTTCGCCGTCTTCAGGAGATCGAGACCGCTCACCCGGCACTGGTGACGCCGGACTCGCCCACCCAGCGGATCGGTGCGCCGCCGGACGCGGGCTTCCCCGAGATCGAGCATGTCGTGCCTATGCTCTCCCTGGACAACGCCTTCAGCGAAGAAGAGCTGGCCGCCTTTGTTACCCGGGTGGCCGAGCGCCTCGAGGTGGAGGGCGACGAGCTCACCTTCTGCTGCGAGCCCAAGCTCGACGGGGTCGCGGTATCTCTGGTCTACGAGGCGGGCGTGCTGATCAGCGGTGCTACCCGCGGCGATGGCCGCACCGGCGAGGGCATCACCTCCAACCTGCGCACCCTGCGCTCCATTCCGCTGCGCCTGCGTGGCGAGGCGCACCCCGAGCTGCTCGAGGTGCGCGGCGAGGTGATCATGAGCCACGCCGGCTTCGAGGCGCTCAATGCGCGTGCCCGCGACCAGGACGACAAGGTCTTCGCCAATCCCCGCAACGCCGCCGCCGGCAGCCTGCGTCAGCTCGACCCGAGGGTCACGGCCACCCGGCCGCTGGAGTTCAGCGCCTACCAGGTGGCGCGCCTGAAGCCGGACCAGGGTGACGCCACCCACAGCGCCCTGATGGCCCACCTCGGCGACTTCGGCTTTCGCACCAGCAGCGAGCTTGCCGTGGTCAAGGGGCCGGCCGGCGTGATCGATTTCTGTCGGCAACTGGGTGAGAAGCGTGATGGACTGGGTTATGACATCGACGGCGTGGTGATCAAGGTTGATGACCTGCGCCTGCAGCGGGAGCTGGGCTTCGTGGCTCGGGCGCCACGCTGGGCCATCGCCTTCAAGTTCCCCGCCCAGGAGCAGACCACGCGGCTCAACGACGTAGAGTTCCAGGTAGGACGCACCGGGGCTATCACTCCGGTGGCACGGCTCGAGCCGGTCTCGGTGGCCGGGGTCACCGTCTCCAATGCCACCTTGCACAATGCCGACGAAATCCACCGGCTCGGCGTCATGATCGGCGATACCGTGGCCATCCGCCGCGCCGGCGACGTGATTCCCCAGGTGGTGCGGGTCATGGGGGAACTGCGCCCGTCAGACGCCCGGGAGATCGTCTTTCCCGAACGCTGCCCGGTGTGTGACGCCGAAATCGAACGTCTGGAGGGCGAGGTGGCGGCGCGCTGTTCCGGTGGACTCTATTGCCCCGCCCAGCGCAAGGAGGCGCTCAAGCACTTTGCCTCCCGCCGCGCGCTGGATATCGATGGCCTCGGCGAAAAGCTGATCGAGGCGCTGGTCGAGCGCGACTGGGTCACCACGCCGGCGGACCTCTTCCGCCTGCAGGCCGAGCGGCTGGTCGAACTGCCGCGCATGGGGCAGAAGTCCTCGGAGAACCTGGTGGCGGCGCTTTCGAAGGCGAGGTCGACGACGCTGGCGCGCTTTATCTATGCCCTGGGCATTCGCGAGGTGGGTGAGGCCACGGCGGCCAACCTGGCGCGCCACTTCGGTACTCTGGAGGCACTGATGAGCGCCGAGCGG
This sequence comes from Halomonas sp., assembly GCA_003560175.1. Lineage (GTDB taxonomy): Bacteria > Pseudomonadota > Gammaproteobacteria > Pseudomonadales > Halomonadaceae > Halomonas. The sequence continues at coordinate 2,272 of PWIZ01000012.1, forward strand.
GCCGATCTCGAGGCGGTGGAAGAGGTGGGCCCCATCGTCGCCGCCCACGTGCACACCTTCTTCTGCCAGCCCCATAACCGCGAGACCATCGACGACCTGATCGCCTGCGGGCTGCACTGGGAGGAGGCCGCCGTCGTCGAGCGGCCACAGCCCCTGCTCGGCCAGACCTGGGTGCTCACCGGCACCCTGGAGAGCATGACCCGCGACCAGGGCAAGGCGCGCCTCCAGGCGCTGGGCGCCAAGGTGTCCGGCAGCGTCTCGAAGAAGACCGCTGGCCTGGTCGCCGGCGAGGCCGCCGGCAGCAAGCTGGAGAAGGCGATGCAGCTGGGGGTGCCGGTGCTCGACGAGGCGGCCTTCCTCGACCGCCTGGCTGCCTGGGAGACTGGGGAAAGTGACGTGGAGGAGCGTGGCGTGACGGAGCGGGATGCAAAAGAGAACAGCGACCCGGAGGACGAGAGATGAGCGGACGCTTTATCGAAGTGCCCTACCGCATGCTGCCGGGCGAGACCCTGGACGCTCTGCTGGAGGCCTTTGTCACCCGCCAGGGCTATGACACCACCGATACCGGCGAGGGCATGGGCGGCTGGGTGGTCGAGCTCAAGCGTCAGCTCGAGCGCAGCGAGCTGATCATCGCCCACGACCTGCAGACTGAGCTCACCGAGGTGATGACCCTGGCCCAGTGGCGGGCCTTCGGGCGCGACCTGGCCGATGACGAGGAGGGGTAGCGCCTGCGAAAAGTGGCGTGACGCTCAGCTATGCAGAACGCTTACTGTAGGAGCTGGGCTCTCCCGCGGTTCGACGCTTCGGCGAAGGGAGACCGAAGGGCTCCTGGGCAGTATGCGATAACGCCATCCACGCTGCCGGGGCGCCTGCGGCGCCATTCGCGCAATGAATTGCGCTCCTACCAGATCCGTGATGCTGAAATGCGAAAATCCGTCAATTACCCCTCACCAGGTCGCGGATGATTCTTCGGCCGGGATGCAGGTGATCCACCAGTGGCTGCTCCAGGGGCAGCGGCTCGTCGCAGATCCGCGAGGCGAGCAGCTCCGCGCAGAGCGGCGCGCTGGCCAGGCCCCGGGAGCCGTGGGCGGCGCTGATCCATAGCCCGGCATGGTGGCGGCCGAGGATCTCGGGGATGCGCGTCGCATCTTTGGTCAGCGTGGCGTAGTCCTCCCGCCACGCCTCGGCGTCGGGTACCGGGCCGGCGTAGGGTGACTTGTCCGGGCTCGCCGCCCGCACTCCCACGCGGCCGGTGAGGCACTCGGGCGCGAAGTCGGCGCCCGCGGCGCGCAGGCCCGCCACGAAATCGGGCAGGCCGCGCGCCAGCTCGGCCAGGTTGGCCGCGTGGTCGCTCTCGCGAACCTCGCTGTCGGCGTCGTTGGGCAGGAAGGTGGCGCCGAAAGTGAGCACGCCGCCAAGCGGTGGCGGCACATAGCCTCCGGCGCATACCACCCGGTCGAGCCCCGGGGCGTTCGGCGGCAGGCGCAGTCGGCTCACCTGGCCGCGCACCGGCTGCAGCGGCAGGGCGCTGGCCTGGGCGAAGC
>PWIZ01000014.1 GCA_003560175.1 Halomonas sp.
CGGCCTGGCCTCCTGGCAGGCGGGGCGTTTCAGCCTCGAGCGCCTGAAGCTGATCGATATCTCCAAGCGTGACCTGGGCGCCTCCCGCGACGCTTACACCGACTTCAGTGAACTGGTGAGGCTCTACCCCAACAGCCAGTACGCGCCGGACGCCCAGCAACGGATCATCTACCTGCGCAACCTGATGTCCCGACACGAACTCCACGTGGCCGACTATTACCTGCGCCGAGGGGCCTATCTGGCTGCCGTGGAGCGTGGCCGCTGGGTGATCGAGAACTATCCCGAAAGCGAGGCGTCCCGCGATGCGCTGGCGGTCATGGTCGAGGGCTATCTGGGCCTGGAGATGCGCGACCGTGCCCGTGAGGTTCTCGAAGTGCTGATCGAGAACGACCCGCGTCACCAGCAGCTGCGCGGCCGAACCTTCGAACCCCGGCATGTGAGAGCCCAGTCTCTCTCGTCCTGATTACCTGCCTGCCCCGCCCACCACGGCGGGGCTTTTCTCATTGATGCCCCAAAGCAGCCTGCGAACGGGCAAGGCGTCCACCAGAAGATGCCCACGGCCCTGCCTCACCCGCGGCGCCAGTCAACACGACGATAACGCCAATACCTCCTGACGACCCAATGAACGCCACACGCTATATCCACCGCATGCATCTGCGGATTCGCACGCTTACCGCGCTGGGCATACTGGCCACGGCCCTGCTGGCCGGTCTGGCTACCACCCTGCCCTTCTACCAGGCCTCCCGCAGCGCCACTGAGGCCATCACCCGGCTCAGCGTCGAAGCCCAGGCGGACGCCGTTCACCACCAACTCGGGCGCTTTCAGGATATCGCCAATCAGCTCACCGGACGGACGGAGATTCGCCGGCGCCTGGCCGACTATGCCCGGGGAGAATTGTCGCGGGAGGCCGCCACCGCCTACATCACTCCGCGACTCGAGGACGCCATGGCTCAGGCACCCGACGTGGTCGGGCTGGTGCGCCTCGGCCCCGACGGGGAAGAGATCTCTCGCATCGGCCGAACCCCCGCGAACGTCCAGCGCTCGAGCGTGCAGCGGGAAGGCTACCCCTGCAGCTTTCACCTGATGGAGGATGACGAGCTGCTGCTCCAGGCCTGCGCCCCGATCCACAGCAACGAAGGCGAGAAGATCGGCCGCGACATGGTCTACTTCAACGCCAAGGTGCTGCAATCCCTGCTGGACAGGAACGAACGGCTCGGCAGCCAGGCCTTGATCCGCCTGCGGGCCTCCAGTGGCGCGCACGACCTCACTCTGGACGCCACGGGCTTCTCCCTGATACCCGCGGGGGCGCACAGCCATCGCGCCAGCGCTGAACGGGATATCGCTTTCAACGTGCCTATCGGCGACCAGGGCTGGCAGCTGCTGGCCGAAGTGCCCACGCAGCGCTTTCATCAGGCAGCCATGCAGCTGCTGCTGTGGCCGGCCCTGATCATCCTGATACTGGCCGGCGGCGGCACCCTGCTGGTGAGCCGTGCCCTGCACCCCCTGCTGGCCCGGGTGGCCAGCCAGGCCCAACGGCTGGAGAGCTCGGAGCAGGAGCTGCGCCTGGCGGCCAGCGTGTTCCGCAACGCCCAGGAGGCGATTGCCATCACCACCCCGGACCACCGCGTCATCGACGCCAATCCGGCCTTTGCCGCCCACCTGGGCTGCTCGCGCCAGGCGCTGGAGGACAGCCCGCTCACCCGGCTGCTGGCCTGGCACCCCGACAGCCAGGAGCGGCTTCGCCGGGGGCAGCAGCAGCTGGAACAGGAGGATACCTGGCAGGGGGAGGTGCGCTACCGCCGCGCCAATGGCGACACTCTGGTGGCCCTGCAAACCATCAGCGCCGTGCGCAGCGACAGCGGCGATCTGCTGCGATACATCCACATCTTCAATGACATCACCAGGCAGAAGGCCGCCGAGGAGCAGGTTCGCCACCAGGCGCTCCACGACACGCTGACCGGGCTGCCCAACCGCAGCCAGCTCGAACAGCGCCTGGAGGGTGCTATCGGCCAGGCCCGACTGGGCGGCCACCAGCTGGCGGTACTGTTCCTGGACCTGGACCACTTCAAGGAGGTCAACGACACCCTTGGCCACCAGGCCGGCGACACCCTGCTGCAGGCCGTGGCGGCACGCCTGCAGGCCACCCTGCGCGCCTGTGACACCCTCGCTCGACTGGGCGGCGACGAATTCGTGATCGTGCTGCACACCATCCATGCCGACGACGGCGCGGCCCGGGTAGCCAGCAAGGTCGTCGACGCCCTGATAGCTCCCTTCACAGTCGACGACACACCGGTAACCATCGGCGTTTCGGTGGGTATTGCGCTCTATCCCGGTGACGGCCAGGAAGTCGATGCGCTGATCCAGGCCGCCGATGCGGCGATGTATCGCGCCAAGGCCGACGGACGCAACACCTGGCGGTTCCACGCGAATATCCCCGGGCCTGAACCTGCCTGAGGCGCCCGTCGACCCGCTTGACCGTTGCCAGCGCTCGCAACCAAAACGCCACAGCCCTTGCGGGCGGTGGCGTTTCGGTTTGGCGGGGCGCGCTTGGCTTCGAGTGCCTGGCGCGGCTATTCCCCCGGCTGCCAGCCGTTGACGATGGGATAGCGGCGGTCACGCCCGAAACCCCGGGCGGTGACACGCACGCCCACCGGCGCCTGGCGTCGCTTGTACTCGCAACGGTCCACCAGCCGGACCACCTTGTAGACGTCGTCGCGGTCGAAGCCCGCCTCGATGATCGTCTCGGCGCTCATGTCGCCTTCGATGTAGCACACCAGGATGGCATCGAGCACGTCATAGTCGGGCAGCGAGTCGCTGTCCTGCTGATCGGGCGCCAGCTCGGCCGAGGGAGGCCGCTCGATGACCCGCTCGGGGATCGCCGGCGACTGGGTGTTGCGCCAGCGGGCCAGGCGGTAGACCCAGGTCTTGTAGACGTCCTTGATGGCGTTATAGCCCCCCACCATGTCGCCATAGAGGGTGGCGTAGCCCACCGCCATCTCGCTCTTGTTGCCGGTGGTCAGCACCATCAGGCCCTTCTTGTTGGAGATGGCCATCAGCAGTACGCCGCGACAGCGCGACTGAAGGTTCTCCTCGGTGGTGTCGCGCTCGGTGCCCGCGAAGGTATTCGCCAGAGTGGCCATGAAGGCTTCGACCATGGGCTCGATGGGCATCACCTCGTAGGCCACCCCCAGCATCTCGGCCTGCTGCGCCGCGTCCTCCCTGGAGATATCGGCGGTGTAGTGGTAGGGCATCATCACCGCGTGGACACGCTGCGGCCCCAGAGCATCCACGGCAATGGCCAGCGACAGCGCCGAGTCGATGCCTCCGGAGAGGCCCAGCACCACGCCCTCGAAGCCGCTCTTGTTGACGTAGTCGCGCAGGCCGGTGACCAGCGCGCAGTAGAGGTTATCCTCGGGCTCGACCTCGGGTTCGGTCTCACCCGGCTGGGGCAGCCACCGACCTTTCTCCTCGACCAGCTGCACCGGCATGAGCCCCACCTGCCAGTGGGGTGCCTGCACCAGCAGCTCGCCGGTGTCGTCGACGCAGGCGGAACCGCCGTCGAACACCAGCTCATCCTGGCCGCCGATCATGTTGACGTAGACGATGGGCAGCCCCACCTCGGCGGCGCGGGCCTCGAGCAGGCGCAGCCTCTCGGCGGGCTTGTCCTGGTGGAAGGGAGAGGCGTTGAGACTGACCAGCAGTTGGGCGCCGGCGGCCTTGGCCCGGCGCGCAGGCGCCTCGTCCCAGAGATCCTCGCAGATCAGCAGCCCCAACTTTAGCCCCTTGTGATCGAGCACCAGTGGCTCACTGC
>PWIZ01000069.1 GCA_003560175.1 Halomonas sp.
GGCTACGACTTCCCCGCCTATCGCGACGGCCTGGTGCGTCGTCTCGAAGTGCCGGACGGCCAGCCGGCGCGCATGCAGGCCTTCGTCTTCAACCTGCGTCGCGACAGCTTCAGCGATCCCCGGGTGCGCGAGGCCCTCTCGCTGACCTTCGACTTCCCCTGGCTCAACGCCAATCTCTTCTACGATGCCTACCGGCGCACCGAGAGCTATTTCCAGAACTCCGAGATGGCCGCCAGCGGGCTCCCCGAGGGGGACGAACTGGCCCTGCTCGAGGGCTTTCGGGACGAGCTGCCCGAGCGGCTGTTCCAGGAGCCGCTGCCCTTCGACCGCCCGCTTGATCTACGCGAGCGGCTGCGCCTGGCGCTGGACCTGCTGCGCGAGGCCGGCTACGAGGTGGAGGGGGACCGCTTGGTCCACGGCGAGACGGGGCAACCGCTGACCGTCGAGGTGCTGTTGTTCGATACCGGCATGGAACGGGTCACCCAGCCCATGCTGCGCAACATGGCGCGCCTGGGCATCCGCGGCAGCATTCGCATCGTCGACATCAACCAGTACCTCAACCGCCTGCGCAGCTTCGACTTCGACATGACCGTCGCGCAGTTTCCCCAATCGAACAACCCCGGCAACGAGCAGCGTGACTTCTGGACCAGCGCCGCCGCCGAGACGCCCCAGAGCCGCAACCTGATGGGCCTGGCCGACCCGGTGGTGGACGACCTGGTGGATCGACTGATCCGTGCCGACAGCCGCGAAGCGCTCAACGTCACTGCCCGCGCCCTGGACCGGGTGCTGCTGTGGCACTTCCCGATGATCCCCCACTACCATTCCGGCGAGACCCGCATCGCCATCTGGGACAAGTTCGGCTGGCCCGAACCCTTCCCGGCCTATGGCCTGGATCTCGCCGCCTGGTGGGTGAATGCCGAACGGGAAGCCGAGATCAACCAGCGCCTGCGTCGCCGCTGATGCCGCCCCGGAAACGAACAAGGAAGCTGCCCTCGTGAGTCGCTACATTCTGCGCCGCCTGCTGCTGATGATCCCCACCCTGATCGGGATCATGCTGCTCAACTTCATCATCGTACAGGCCGCCCCGGGCGGCCCCATCGACCAGATGTTGGCCCGCTTCGAGGGCGCCGACGCCATGGCCAGCACGCGCCTCGAGGCCGGCGGCGAGGTGATGGTGCGCGACGAGTCCCGGGGGGCCCGCGGCATCGATCCGCGCTTCATCGAGCAGCTCGAGGCGCAGTTCGGCTTCGACCAGCCGGCCCACCTGCGCTTCCTGACCATGATGCGCGACTACGCCACTTTCGACTTCGGCAATAGCTTCTTCCGCGACCGACCGGTGGTGGAGCTGATGATCGAACGATTGCCGGTGTCGATCTCACTGGGGCTCTGGACCACCCTGCTGGTCTACCTGATCTCGATTCCGCTGGGCATCCGCAAGGCGCTCCACCACGGCTCCCGCTTCGACGTCTGGACCTCGGGGCTGGTGATCGTCGGCTACGCCATCCCGGGCTTCCTCTTCGCGATACTCTTGATCGTGCTGTTCGCCGGCGGCAGCTACTGGGACCTCTTCCCGCTGCGCGGGCTCACCTCGCCGGACTTCCACGAGCTCAGCACCTGGGGCAAGGTCAAGGACTACCTGTGGCATATCACCCTGCCGGTGGTGGCTATGACCATCGGCAGCTTCGCCACCCTGACCATGCTGACCAAGAACAGCTTCCTCGACGAGGTCCACAAGCAGTATGTGCTCACCGCCCGGGCCAAGGGGGCCAGTGACGGCGGGGTGCTCTACGGCCATGTGTTCCGCAACGCCATGCTGATCATCATCGCCGGCCTGCCAGGGGCCTTGATCGCCATCTTCTTCACCGGGTCGCTGCTGATCGAGGTGATCTTCTCCCTGGAGGGGCTGGGGCTGCTCGGCTTCGAGGCGGTGATGCAGCGCGACTACCCGGTGATCTTCGGCACCCTCTATCTGTACACGCTGATCGGCCTGCTGCTGAAGCTGGTCTCCGATCTGACCTATGTGTGGGTGGACCCGCGCATCGACTTCGAGACGAGGGAGTCCTGAGCCGATGACAACCTATTTCACGAGCTGGACGAACCGCCTCTCCCCCATTACCCGCCGGCGACTGGCGGTGTTCAAGGCCAACCGTCGCGCCCGGGTCTCGCTCTGGCTCTTCCTGGTCCTGTTCGTAGTGAGCATCGGCGCCGAGCTGATCGCCAACGACAAGCCGCTGGTGATGCGCTACGACGGCCAGTGGTACGTGCCGCTGCTGGTGGACTACCCGGAGACCGAGTTCGGCGGCTTCCTGCCCACCACCGCCGACTACCACGACCCCTTCGTCCAGGGCCAGATCGCGGAGCACGGCTGGGCGCTGTGGCCGCCGATCCCCTTCTCCTACCAGACCCTGGACATGCAGATGATGCGGCCTTCGCCGGCGCCGCCGGACGCCCGCCACTGGCTGGGCACCGACGACCAGGGGCGCGACGTGCTGGCTCGGGTAATCTACGGCTTCCGGCTCTCGGTGGCCTTCGCCCTGGTGCTCACCGCCGGCTCGCTGGTGATGGGGGTGCTGGTGGGTGGCATCCAGGGCTACTTCGGCGGCAAGACCGATCTGATCGGCCAGCGCTTCACCGAGATCTGGTCGGGGCTGCCGGTGCTGTTTCTGCTCATCATCCTGGCCAGCTTCGTGCAGCCGGGCTTCTGGTGGCTGCTCGGCATCATGCTGCTGTTCTCCTGGCTGGGGCTGGTCGACGTGGTGCGCGCCGAGTTCCTGCGCGCCCGCAACCTGGAGTACGTGCGCGCCGCCCGGGCCATGGGGCTGCCGCCGCGGCTGATCATGTGGCGACACGTGCTGCCCAACGCCATGGTGGCCACCCTCACCTTCGTGCCCTTCCTCTTCACTGGCGCCATCACCACTCTGACCGCCCTGGACTTTCTGGGCTTCGGCCTGCCCCCCGGCTCGCCGTCCCTGGGCGAGCTGGTCGCCCAGGGCAAGAACAACCTCCACGCCCCCTGGCTCGGCATCACCGCCTTCGTCAGCCTGTCGCTGATGCTATCGCTGCTGGTGTTCATCGGCGAGGGGCTGCGCGACGCCTTCGACCCCCGCCACGTTCGCCACGCCGCCACCCCCGTGCCCGCGGCACCCGGGTCCGCCGGGCCCCAGGCCGCCGCCAGGAGCCAGTCCGATGCCTGAACCCGCCTCCCGCTCCCCGCTGCTGCGCCTCGAAGACTTCTCGGTGGCCTTCGACGGCGTCACCGTGCTGGACCGCCTCTCCCTCACCGTGGCCCCCGGCGAAACCCTGGCGCTGGTGGGCGAATCCGGCTCCGGCAAGTCGGTCTCGGCACTGGGCGCCATGGACCTGCTGCCGGGCAATGCCGCCGTCAGCGGTGCTCGCTGGCTGGGCGACACCGACCTATCCCGGCTGCGACGACGCGACTGGCAGGGGGTGCGCGGCGGCCGGGTGGGCTTCATCTTCCAGGAGCCGATGACGTCGCTAAACCCGCTCCACACCGTGGGCAAGCAGATCGGCGAGACCCTGCGCCTGCACCAGGGGCTCAGCGGTCGCGGGGCACGCGCCCGGATCATCGAACTGCTGGCCCAGGTCAAGCTGCAGCGCCCCGAGGAGCTGATCGACGTCTGGCCCCATCAGCTTTCCGGCGGCCAGCGCCAGCGGGTGATGATCGCCATGGCGATTGCCAACGACCCGGCGCTGCTGATCGCCGATGAGCCCACCACGGCGCTGGACGTCACCGTACAGCAGGAGATCCTGGCCCTGCTCGCCGAACTGCGCGACCGCCATGGTATGGGCATGCTGTTCATCACCCACGACCTCAATCTGGTGCGCCGCCACGCCGACCGGGTCTGCGTGCTCTACCAGGGCCGCGAGCAGGAGACCGGCCCGGTGGAGCGGGTCTTCGACGCACCGTCCAGCCCCTACACCCGGACCCTGCTCGACGCCGAGCCGGAGGGCCGGCCGGTGGCGGTGCCGCGGGGGGCGCCGCTGCTCCAGGCCCGCGGCCTCGGGGTGAGCTTCCAGCGCCCCAAGAAGCTCTTCATGAAGCGCCCGCCGGCGTTTGAGGCGGTCATGCCGCTGGACCTTACCCTGGCCCCCGGTGAGACCCTGGGCATCGTCGGCGAATCCGGCTCCGGCAAGACCACATTGGCCCTGGCGCTGCTGCGCCTGACCCAGAGCCACGGCGAGATCACCTTCGGCGACACTCGTCTGGACACCCTGAGCGGCGGCGCCCTGCGCCGGCTGCGCCACCGGGTGCAGATCGTCTTCCAGGACCCCTTCGGGTCGCTCTCGCCCAGGCTTCCCGTCTCGGAGATCGTCAGCGAGGGGCTGCGCTTTCATCAGCCGACACTCACGGAGGTCGAGGTGGCTCGCCGGGTGGCCGAGACCCTGGCCGAGGTTGGGCTTCCCGCCGACTGCGCCGACCGCTATCCCCACGAGTTCTCCGGCGGCCAGCGCCAGCGCATCGCCGTGGCCCGAGCGATCATCCTTGAGCCGGAGCTCATCGTGCTCGACGAGCCCACCTCGGCGCTGGACCGCACCGTCCAGAAGCAGCTGGTGGCGCTGTTGCGCGACCTCCAGGCCCGCCGCGGCCTGAGCTACCTGTTCATCAGCCACGACCTGGCCGTGGTGCGCGCCATGGCCCACCGCATCATGGTGCTCAAGGAGGGGGAAGTAGTGGAGAGTGGCGACTGCCTTGACGTACTGGAGAACCCCAGGAGCGACTACACCCGCGCACTGGTGGCCGCAGCGGGGCTTGCACAGCGGCTGGAATAGCCAGCCCGGACTCCCTGGCCAGCCCTGATCCCGCGTGACTACTCCCCGCCCTGACGGGCGAGGCTTCCTACTTTGCACGCCGCTGCCAGCGGTGTGCTGGATTTAGACGGCCCCATGACTGCCCTTCGAGGCTGCAACGTCTATGTCTCGGCTGCGGTGCCGGCTGACCGAGTAGTGTCTATACTCCGCGAAAAGGCCACGAGTGCTATGCCGCATCTTGCTGCCTACGGACTCCAGGAGAGATGCAATGTACCGTTCTTACGCTCGAGCCATACTGATCGGCGTTGCCCTCTCCACCGCCGGAGCCACCATCGCGGAGACGTCGGCATCTACGGTTCAAGAGATTGAGGCTGCGGAGCTTTTTCCTCTTGCTCCCGGTGAAAGCATGTTCGAGGTGGTGGACGGAGACGGAGAGGGACGGCGGGTAGTGCTGGAACTCATTGCCGCAGATGGTGAAGGCCGATGGGAAGTTCGGTTTGGCGACTACAACATCCTTCATCTTTCCGAGCTCCCGGATGGAGGCGTGCTGCTCACCGGCCTGGATGTGCTGACGCAAGGTCAGACCGTGCTGTACGAACCGCCCGTGGTGCTGCTACCCGGCAGGATAGTGCCCGACCGGACATGGAGCGCCTCTGGTAGAGCTACGGTCGTTAACAGAGAGACACAAGAGGTCGAACACACGGGTGAATACCAGCACCGAGTCATGCCAATCACTCGAGAGCGGTACGCGACTCCGGCGGGTGATTACGATGGGTTCCTGGTGCCGATCGAGCAGACCATCGATCTTGAGGCTCAGGCGGTGATTCGGTTGTGGCTCGACCTCGGTTTCTTCCCCGGCAAAGGCCTAGTGAAACGTTCGATGAAGTTCGTCGTCGACAAACCCTTGTGGTTCGGCTCGACCACACGGCGCACAGCAGAGCTCACCCGTTAGGGCCAGGTCTTGGGAGATCAGGCAGGGATTACGCAACGCGCTCGCAACCGTGGGCAAGACCTGAATGCTCAGTGCGCATTGGTAACGTCTGTCACCGGAGTGGCGCCTTACCTGACGAGGTTGGAAGGCAAGGCCTTAGGTCTATACCGAGCTTCGCAGGCCAGTAACACCGCCAGCCAGCCTCCATACACGACGATGCCGATCGGGTAGGCGAAGAAGGCGTAGCTCAACCCGAAGTCGATGAAGGTCACCGGCAGCAGCAGCCCGGCCACCGCCAGGCTGCGCGTTCCGGGGTCGGTGGCGACCAGGCGGGGCGTGAAAACCCAGAGCGGCAGCAGATAGAGCGCCAGCACAGCCAGCAGGGCCGGCAGGCCACGCCGCACCCAGGCGTCGAGCAGATCGTTGTGGGCATGCCAGTAGCGGTCCAGGCCGGGCACTACCCTGCCCTGCTCCACCAACTCGCCCATGGCGTCGCGATAGCCGCCGTGACCGAGACCCATCCAGGGGGAGTGGGGGATCAGCAGCAGCGCTCCGCGATACATCTCCATCCGCGTCCCGACGGAGCCGTTTGGCTCACCGGCCAGATAGTCCGTCGCCTCCTCCATGGCCACGCCCACCCGCTTCTGCACCCCGCTCTGGGGCGCCAGGTAGAGGCCCGCCAGCACCAGCGCCACCGCACTCACCGTCAGCCAACGCCAGCGTGCCGGCCAGCTGCGCAGGTAGGCGCGATAGAAGACCAGGGTGGCGAGTGGCAGCGCCAGCCAACCGCCGCGGGTACCCGACAGCGCCGAGGCGATCAGGCCGCCCACCGCACCCAGCAGCAGCGCCACAAGCCAGCGTCGACGGCAGCTCTGTTGCCACGCCCACCCCAGGCCGGCCAGGCAGAGCAGTCCGGTCAGCAGGGCCAGATTGCCGAACAAGATGGCATTCACCTCACCATGACCGTTGGCTCGGCTGGCACCGGCAACGCCCGCCTGCCACAGCGCCCAGAGTCCGCAGCCACCCCCGGCCAGCGCGAGGCCACCCCACCACCAGGCCATCGGTGGGCGGAGCAACGTTGCCGCCGGCACCATGGCGGCAGCCAACAGGGCGGCCCCTGCCGTCGGCCAGGCCAGCCCCATTTCACCGTGCCATAGGCCGGTCGCCAGGTCCGCTGCGCCGACGCTCAGCAGCGCGGCCACGGCCAACCCCTGGGGCCACGTACACTCGATCGGCGCAGGGCGATGTGCCCAGCCCAGGCCGGCGACCAGAAGCAAGGCCAGCGGCGCCAGCCAGTACCCCTGGGGCAGCAGCAGCGGCCCGACTACAAGCAGCATCAGGACAAGGGCGCGCGCACCCGACCACTCCATAACAAGGGGCAAGGCTTTCCACTCCATGGGGGCCAATGTTTGTCTCGAGGATGACAGGGCTGGGCATCGTACCTGCCCCTCGCCTCAATATCACCCGGCAAGAGTGGCGCCGAGTGATATTGATACTCCCTCGGCTGCCGAACACTCGTCGTGGTCATGGGCAGTACCATCAATAGTCTCGACATCCATCGCAGTGGGACCAACCGCCCCAGCTATCAGGTCGCGGCGAACTGCTACGACCGCTTGCTCACCTTCGGCACCAAGACGCTGGAGGATGGCTCGTTGAGCTATGACTACGACAACCTCAAGGGCGAGCTGGCCGAGACATGGGAGGTCTCTGAGGATGGCCGCACCCTGACCTTTACCCTGCGAGAGGCCACCTTCTGGGACGGCCGCCCCGTCACCGCTCAGGATGTAAAGTGGTCGTTCGACCGCGCCGTGACCCTGGGCGGCTTCCCCACGACCCAGATGGCCGCCGGCTCCACCACCAGCCCGTAGCAGCTCGAGGCCGTCGATGAGAGGACCTTCCGCATCACCCTGCCCCACGCCTCCAAGCTGACCCTGCCCAACCTCACCACGCCGATTGCCATCTTCATCAATTCCGAGCTTGCCCTCGAGCACGCCACCGATGACGTGCCCCCCCCGCGATGCCATGGAGCTGGACGCGCACCCCGACGTGGCGGTGGTCAGCACGCCGATCGAGAACTGCCTCCACGTGCTGTGCCCCAACCTTCAGTTCGAGCCCTTTCAGGACGTGCGGGTCCGCCAGCCCATCGCCTGGGCCATTCCCTACGAGGCCATCATGCAGAACGCCGCCTACGGCCGCGGCGTCCCATGTGGGGCGGTGACAACAGCACCCCGGATGATATCCAGAGGCCCCAACCGTTCCCCCTAACACACCAACCTGGACAGGGCGCGCGCCCTGATGGCCGAGTCTGACTACCCCGATGGCTTCGAGGTGCCGCTCTCCTTCGACCTGGGCCAGGCCGACTGGGCCGAATCCACCGCCCTGCTGATCCAGGAAGCCCTGGGCCGGATCGGCATCACCGTGACCCTGGACCGAATTCCCGGCGCCAACTGGCGAACCCGCGCTCTGGTCGACAAGCAGCTGCCGCTGCCCCTGGATGATCCACGGCGGGTTATCCCTTCCCCGCGACCCGCCGGACCACCGCTGCTGGAGATGGAGCAGCTGGTCAAGACGTTCGGCAAAGCGGATGGTGCCGATGCCGTGCGTGCCGTCGATAGCCTCAGCTTCACGGTGCACGAGGGCGAGAGCCTGAATCCCCGCTGGAGTGCCAGGCGCTCGATCGCCGACCCGCTGATGCGACTGGGCAAGCTGTCACGTCACGATCGCTACCGGCACGTGGAGGAACTCGCCGAACGGGTCGGGCTGCCGGGCGATCTGCTCGACCGTTTCCCGCACCAGCTCTCGGGGGGCCAGAAGGCACGCGTGGGGATCGCCCGGGCCATCGCCGAGCGCTTCGACGTCTCGTGCACGCCGGTGCGCGAGATGGTCGCGCACCTGGCGGCCATGGGGCTGGTAATCAGACGCCCCAACCGCGGCAGCGCCTTCAGCCTGGACCCGCAGCATGTCAACGCACTGACGCCAGGTAAGAAGACATTCCACACCATCACCCCCGGCTTTCTGACCCAGGCGGGCCAGCCGCTGGGCCCCTTTGGCGTCATGGGAGCCTTCATGCAGCCCCAGGGCCAGATGCAGGCGGTGATGAACATGGTCGATTTCGCACTGAACCCCCAGGCGGCCCTGTATGCCCCACGCTGGCAATGGGCGGTCTCAAATTCCAAGCGCAACGCTATTGAAGGGTGCTCGGGCCGGTGACCGACTTCTTGAGCGGGCCGCGGGCATGACGTAGAGCGCGTTATAGATCGCTTCGTGTGAGACCTGGCGGGCAGTATCATCAGGGAGCATGCGATTATGTGCGGGCTATCTGCTCCGGTGACCAGACCTTGCGCAGCAGGGAAACCACCAGCTCGAACAGCTCGCCATCGAGATGCAGCTTGGGTCGACGGCGACACCGGCAGCGGGTCAGTCGGCCCCGGAAAGCGGCGAGACTGGCATCATAGGACTTGTCAGGCCTGGTCGTGTGGCGTGCCAGTTCCCGTGAGATGGTACTGGGCGCACGTCCCGATTGCCGCGCGATGGCCCGGATCGAGTGGTGAGCACGCATCAGCCTTCACCGCAAGCGATTTCCAAAAGTAGAGACAACGACCATGACGCAAACCGTGCCATCAAGAGCGACCGCCGCGCTTAAGAACCTGTTCATTGGCGATGCCCTCACCATGCCTGTGCACTGGTTCTATAACGTGCATGATATTGACCGCGCTTTTCCAGAAGGGATCACCACCTTTGAAGCCCCGCCCACACATCACCCCTCGTCTATTATGTCGATGCACTCCACCCACGGAGGCGGCCGAAAACGGGGAAATGAGAAGCCAGAACGTGAGGTCGTGGGCGACGTTATCCTTAAAGGTAAACAGGACTACTGGAACCGCCCAAACGTCCATTATCACCAGGGCATGCAGCCCGGTGATAACACGCTGAACGCTCACTGTGCGTTGACGCTAATGACAACCATGGCAGGCGCTAACCAGCACTATGACAGCGACGCTTTTTTAGACGCCTATATTCGGCTAATGACCGACGACATCCCCGCCCACCCAGACACTTACGCCGAGTCATACCACCGAGGTTTCTTCGCCAACCTGGAAAAAGGGTTGCCCCCAAAACGGTGCGCAGCCGTCACCCACGATACGCCGTCGATAGGTGGGTTAGTGACGATTGCGCCACTTGCGATTGGCGAACGCCTTGAGGGCACCTCACTGGCGGATACCCGCGCGCTGTGTCGTCAGCATCTTGCCCTGACGCATCCCGACAGCTTTCTGGCACAGGTGTGTGATGCCTATGTTGAGCTGATCGACGCGTTACTGTTTCGTAAGGTTCAAGAGAGCGCTGCCCAGGATGACAGCCACGTAAAGACATTGCTGCTCCAGGCAACCCGTGGTGTCTCAAAGCGGGATCTAACAACGCTCGTGGAAAGTGGCCGACCCGATCGGGAAGTTATCGGCAAGGTACTATCCCCCGCCTGCTATATCTCTGATGCATGGCCTGCGGTGCTATACCTGGCCTGCAAGTATTGTTCTCAAGAGCCTTCTCAAGGGCCCTTAACCGCCTTGCAGGCAAACGCATCAGTCGGTGGCGACAACGTACACCGAGGAGCCGTGCTAGGGGTTTTACTGGGACTGATTAACGGTAAATCAGATGAAGCGTTGTTTGCCCAGCTAACCGCGCACAGCACGATTAGCCGGGCAATAGAACAGCTTGTTCTATAGGCCGTCTTTGTGCGCTACCCTTACTAAGCTAAGCCGCGCACAAGCTAAGCCAAATCAAGAGCGCCGCTCCCACAACGTAACCTCCGAGAAACTATGCTGATATTTATGCATCGTCTCCCGGATCACGAAAGGCACTTTTTCAGGCTCGCTGATCATACGGAAATGTAGTTCCAGCAGCGCCTTCAAACCATCCAAGGTGCTGACGTTTTCGCCATCTTTCTTGAACCCACCAATCCACTCCGCCTTTGGTGTGTACTCTTCCAACCACGTATAGGGCGAGGCAATCATCAGAATACCGCCGACGTTTATCCGCTTATGAATGGTCTGCAAAAACTGTGACGGCTTGTAGAGCCGGTCGATCAAATTCGCTGCCAATACCAAATCATAGCGACTGAACTTCGGCTTAAGGTTGCAGGCATCCCCCTGGTGAAAGTTCACTCGGTTCGCCACATCTTCCAGGCTCATGCTCGCCAACGTGCGCTCCTGATAGCTGACCAGTTCGCCCTCTTCTACACGGGTATAGCGCAGCACTTTTTGCTCCGCCATTTCAACACCCTGGCGAATAAAGCTGGCCGAAAAATCCACCCCGTCAACATGCTCAAACTCACGCGCCAACTCAAAGCTACAGCGCCCGCTAGCACACCCTAAATCCAAGGCACGCTTTTTCGGCTTATTAATCATGCTTGCCAGGGCTTTGCTTGCCAAAGCTTTCGGGAAGTTGGCAACGCCAATCCAGTCATCACCATAATGAAACTCGGCGTACTCGGCCATACGGGCATCGCTTTCATAGTAAGCGCTGGGCAGTTTGACCTGTGCCTCTGACACCACATAGCGGAAGCCCGCATGCTGGAAGAAGTGACGCCTAAACGCATAGCGGGCGCTAAGCCGTGTTTCATTACCACAGGAGATCCAGGAGCCACCTTTGATCAGGTTGTGCTGGTTATCAAACGTGGGCGTGGTGAAGTCATCATACAGCGGATGCACATCAAACCCTGGGAAGGGATAAGTGGGCGTTTCCACCCATTGCCACACATTGCCTACTACATCAAACCACTGGCCGTGCTGAAAGCGGGTTACGGGACACGAAGAAGCACCGTGATCCAAGTGCAGGTTGGCGTTGGCCGCCGCGTCACTTGCAAGCTCTGTTACGCCTGCCTCTGCCGCTAAGCGGTGCCACTCATCCTCGGTAGGCATACGCACCGGTTGGCCGGTTTGCTCGCTCTTCCAGTTACAAAACGCTTTCGCTTCGTGAAAGTTGACCTCAACCGGCCAGTCCCAAGGCATGGCTACTTCTTCGGTCATTAACCGTAGCTGCCACTCGTTCTTCCACACCCAGAAAGTTGGGTGAGTAGCCTTAGCAAACGTTCGCCAGCCCAGCCCTTCTTCCGACCAAAACGTATCGTTCAGGTAACCGCCGGCTTCCACAAACGTCAGAAACTCATTGTTGCTGACCAAGAACTGGCTAGCCTTGAATTCATCTACCTCCGCGTGGTGATGGCCATACTCATTATCCCAGCCGTAAAAAGCGTCATCGAAAGCTTTACCCAGCCTTACGTCACCTTTTGGCACCGCAATCAGGCTGTTTTCGGGTGGCTCCACACTCACTCTCACGGGCTCCCAGGCCGCCTGTGGCGTTACAAGGTGCAGCTGCTGCTGGCGAATCAATACAGACGACGTTTCAAGGTGGATACGTTCGTGCTCAATGCCCATCACAATGGGCCAGAACGGGCTATTCCAACCGATAGGCAGTGCAATAGGCAGCTCACGAATCAGCCCTACAACAGCCTCACGCACTTTATGCCGATACGCCATGACCTCATCGACGGACGGCCACTCGTAATGGTCATCGTTCAGGTCATCCCAGCTCATTTCATCCACGCCCACCGCGAAAATTGACTCCATATTCGGGTCGATGCGGGCCGGCAAGAGTTTAGCTAATACCAGCTTATTGACGAAGAACGTGGCGGTATGCCCGAGGTAAAAAATAAGCGGATGCCGAAGCGGGATAGACTTTCGGACATACGCCTCCTCGTTCACTAGGGTCGTAAACAGTGACTCGTAGCGGTCAAACGTCGCGGTAAAGCACGCCTCAATTGCTTGGCGCGTGGCATCAGGGTCATGACCTGCCAGCTCCACGGTGCGGGGGAAAAGAGCGGAGGATGTCGGCTGCTGAAGCCCAGTAAGGGAATGCGTGGAGGTCATGGTAACGAGCGCCTTTCGTTTCCTGAATTTAAGCAACAAGTGCAGCACTTGCGGTGTCTAGTGTTGTTGAGCAATCCATCAGGTACACCTGTGCCGGTGTCCGATAACCGAATCGCTTTCGTGGGCGATCATTCAACTTTTTCACCACCTTGCGTACCTCGGAATTAGTGACCAGCGTGATGATCTGCACTGCCCCGCGTCGAGGTGTCAGGGGTCGTATCATGGCGGCCTTCGTGAGTTCCGCTCTGATGCGAAGCAGGCGGGCCGCCAAGAGATAGCCACAGCGTCGTTCAACGGGCGTGACGAGTCCCGATTGCTTATGACCATTTAGCAACGTGTCGCCTTCCCAGTGGCCAATGGTGAGCAGGTCATCCACCTCCGCTGGTCGGTGCTCAATGCCGACCCGATTAGGGATCTTGCCAAATCCGTCACCTTTGGCATGGGCACGGTGCTTACTGCGCCTCTTGGGCTGTCGCAGGCACTGCCAGAGGTCGACACCGTACGCCTTGACATGCCAGATCAAGGAGTAGATCCACCGGTGGCTTATGCCCATGCCCGCCAACGGCGTCATAAAGCAGCTGATTTGCTCCGGACTCCATTCCTCGCGCAGTCGGCCGGCAACGGCAGTGATCATGCTGGGTAAGCGCTTCGTCCGATTCCAGGCTGTCCGGCGACGATCATCGCTGAGCGCCTGCGATTGGTCCAAAATGCTGCGGTTATTCTATGAATCCAGGAACGACAAGGGTGCATACAGGAAAACGCGTAGGGACATTAAAAACCAAAAACTCATACAAAATCTACCATAAGTTATACAAAAATGCGAAGTGGTCCATGAAATTCGGACCAGACGCTAAGCTCTGATCAGACCGGCCAGGAGGGCCTGATCATGAGCAAGAAACGTCGGCAGTCTCAGCTGCTGGGCATCAGCCGCTCGTCGCTGCCCGACGCAGCTCCAGTCGCCGCTCGTAGAACCCCTTGACGACGAGGGTCACCAGTACCAGGCAGCCGCCCACGATCGCCAGGGGAGTCGGCTGCTCAGCGATGATCCACCAGGCCAGGAAGGTGCCCGCCACCACCTCGAGCAGCAGCAGCAACCCCACCTCGGCGGCGGGAAGATAGAGGGGCCCGCGCTGCAGCAGGGTCACCCCGCAGGGCACGATGACCAGACACAGCACCCCCACCACCGCCAGCTGATTCGGGGCGGGCAGCGAGACGCCATCGCCCAGCAACAGCACCAGGCTGGCGCCACCCCCGACGATCAGGCCGTTGAAGGTGAGCATCGGGCTCATGTCAACGCCCGGCCGAGTGCGGCAGAGCGTGAAATTCAGCGCCAGGGTGAAGGCCGCCAGGAAGGCGAACGCATTGCCAACCCAGGAGCCGGCATCGATATCGTCGATCACGATCATGGCGATACCGGCCAGGCAGACCCAGATCGCCACCCAGGTGCGTCTCGGCAGGCGCTCCTTGAGAATCAGCCAGGAAAGGCCGGCGGCGATCAGGGGGGACGTGGCCAGGATGAGGAGCACGTTGCCGGCCATAGTGTACTGGTTACCGAGCACGAAGCCGCAGGTCGTCAGGCTGAACAGCAGCGCCACGGCGATGCCGGTGCCGCCGCAACGACGATACGCCGCCAGGGTGCTGCGACCATGTCGCACCAGCACGATCATCAGGAAGCCCAGCGCCGACAGGAAACCGCGCCACATCAGGATCTCGGCATCGGGCAGGTCGGCGAGCTTGATCAGCAGGGCGTCGGGCGCCATGATCAGCGCCCCGCCCCCGGTGAGCAGCAACCCCTGCTGGCGATGGGAGAGCGTGTGAAACGGATTCGTCAGGGAGGTCAAGCGCGCTTCTCCAGCAAACCTATCAGCTCCGGCACCGCCATACCTTGATCCTCCACGCCGCTGTAGAGGGCGTGCACGGCCTCTGCCA
>PWIZ01000070.1 GCA_003560175.1 Halomonas sp.
ACCGTGATGAGCTATGCCATCCTGATGGAACGGGTGGCTCACTGGAGAGAGAGGCAACCATGAAGTTTTCCCTGCTGGTGGCCATCGTGCCCGAGGACCTGGAACAGGTCTGCATCGATGCCGCCACCGAGGCCGGCGCCGTAGGCATGACCCTGATGACGGGCCGCGGCATCGGCGGCGAGCGCAAGAAGACCTTCTTCGGACTAACCTTCGAAGGCAGCCAGAGCGTCATGCTGATGACTCTGGAGAAGGGGCTCTCGCTCAAGGTGCTCAAGGCGATCCGCCAGATCGTCAACCCCACGGGGGAGGACTCCAAGGGGCTGGTGATGACGTTGCCCATCGAACACCTGGGCGGCATCGACATGGTGCAGGTCAAGCGCTTCGAGGAACGACTCAGGCACGATATCTGAGCGATCACCACTGACGGAGAGAGACAATGCTGGTCAAGGACATCATGATGCGCGACGTGGTGACGGTGTCACCCTTCGATACCCTGCGCGACGCCCTCAGTCTGATGAAGACGCACAACCTGAAGTGCCTGGTGGTGGAGCAGCAGGATCCCCACGACGCCTGGGGGCTGATCACCTACACCAATATCGTCAAGACCATCGTTGCCGAGAATGGCGATATCGACCTGATCAATGTCTATGACGTCTGCGCCAAGCCCGCCATCGGCGTCGGCGAGTCGCTGGATGTCCGCCACGTGGCCAAGCTGATGACCCACAACATCGTCAAACGCGTGCTGGTGCTTGAGGACAATCGCCTGGTCGGTTTGGTCACCATCGACGATATCGTGGGTACCGTTCTAGATCTGCTCGAGTGACACAGGAAACCCATCGACATGGAAGAGTTCTTTTCCTGGGTCGGCAGGACGCTGGGGGAGGTCATTCGCTTCGTGGTCGACCTGCTGACCGACTTCTTCGCCAATATCGGTGATGCCGCCCGCGGCTTTCTCGATGGACTCTCGGGGGCGCTGGGCATTCCTCCCTCGCTGACCAGCTTGGTGATCCTGGTGATCGGCCTGTGGCTGCTGTGGGCGGGCATCAGGGCCCTGATGCGCCGGGCCATTGTCGCCGCCCTGATCTGGATGCTGCTGGGGGTGGTGGTATTGAGCTGGCTCATTTATTGATTGCCACGCCCGATGTGCACGCCCGATGTGAAAGCGCCGCCCCGAGGGGCGGCGCTTTCTTTTTGCTAGCTGGAAATTCTCCTTTCCTCAGGCCAGGGCCTTTTCCACGACTTCAAAGACATTAGGCGAGAGCTCCTCGGCGCGGATGCGCTCGAGTTCGGCCTTCATCAGTTCCTGGCGGGTCTCGTCGAACCGCGCCCAGCGGGTCAGCGGCGTGATCAGCCGCGCAGCGATCTCCGGATTGAGGCGATTGAGCTCGATCACCACATCGGCCAGCAGACGATATCCCGTGCCGTCGATGCGGTGGAAATTGACCCGGTTCTGGCCGGCGAAGGTGCCGATCAGCGCGCGCACCTTATTGGGGTTCTTCAGCGAGAAGGCCGGGTGCTCCATCAGGAACTTGACGCGATCGAGCACGTCGGGCTGCGGGCGGGTGACCTGGATGCTGAACCACTGGTCCATCACCAGGGTGTCGTGGGCCCATTTCTCGCCGAAGGCCCTGAGCGCCGGCTCACTGAGATCGTCGCGGCTGCTGTGGGTCAGCAGGGTCAGCGCATGGCGCACATCGGTCATGTTGTGGTCGGCCTCGAACTGTTCCATGGCCTGTGTGATTCCCTCCTCGTCCTCGATGGCCACCAGATAGGAGAGCGCTACGTTCTTCAGGCTGCGCCGGGCGATCTGCTCCGGGGTCGGGGCATAGGGTTCATCACGCAGGTTCTCGTGATGATTTTCGCGATAGACCCGCAGGAAGTCGTCGCGCAGCGCCGTGGCCAGGCCCTGCTTGACGAAGGTGCGCGCGGCGTGGATCGCATCCACATCCACCAGCGGCTGCTGCTCGGCGATATAGGCCTCGGAAGGCAGGGTGAGCATCTCGGCCAGCACCGCTCTGTCGTCGGTCTCGGCCGTGAGAAGGCCGCGGAAGGCCTCCACCACCCGGGTATCCATCACCTTCTCCACGCCGTTACGATGGGCGGCGATCAGGTCATCCAGGGCCAGCATAGCCAGGCGCTGGCCGGCGTCCCAACGGTTGAAGCCGTCGGAGTCGTTGGCCAGCAGGAAGGCCAGATCCTCGCGGCCGTAAGGGAAGCGCAGCTTGACCGGCGCCGAGAAACCGCGCAGCAGCGAAGGCACCGGGGCCTCGGAGACGTCGGTGAACAGAAACTCCTGCTCGGCCTCGCGCAGGTCGACTACCGCGTCAGCGCCGAGCGCTTCGCCATCCAGCGTCAACGGCAGGTCACGGCCGCTCTTGGTGCCCACCAGGCCCAGGCGGACCGGGATATGCAGCGGCTGCTTGTGCGGCTGCCCCGGGGTAGCCGGGGTGCGCTGGCGCAGCATCAGACGGTATTCACCGCGGGCGTAGTCATACTCGCCGAAGGCGTCGATCTCCGGGGTGCCCGCCTGGGAGTACCACCGCATAAACTGGGTCAGGTCCAGGCCGGATGCCTCCGCCATGCAGCCCACGAAGTCCTCGATGGTCACCGCCTGGCCGTCGAAGCGCTCAAAGTAGAGATCGCTGCCTCGCCGGAAGGCCTCCTCGCCCACCAGGTTGGCCAGCATGCGCACCACCTCGGCGCCCTTCTCGTAGATGGTCAGGGTGTAGAAGTTGCCGATCTCGATGTAGTGGTCGGGGCGCACCGGGTGCGCCGTGGGGCCGGCGTCCTCGGCAAACTGGGCGGTACGAAAGACGGAGACGTCCTCGATGCGCTTGACCGCCGGCGAATTGGTATCGGCGGAGAAGCACTGGTCTCGGAACACCGTGAAACCTTCCTTGAGGGAGAGCTGAAACCAGTCCCGGCAGGTCACCCGGTTGCCCGACCAGTTGTGGAAATACTCGTGAGCGACGATGCTCTCGACACGCTGGAAGGCAGCGTCGGTGGCGGTATGCATGTGGGTCAACACCGCCGCCGAGTTGAAGATGTTGAGCCCCTTGTTCTCCATGGCGCCCATGTTGAAGTCGTTGACCGCCACGATCATGAACAGGTCCAGGTCATACTCACGACCGTAGGCCTGTTCGTCCCAGCTCATGGCGCGCTTCAGCGAGGCCATGGCATGGTCGGTCTTGCCGAGGTTCTCCTCCTCCACCCAGATCTGAAGGGTCACCTCGCGGCCGCTGGCGGTGGTGAAGGCGTCCTCGACCTTCTCGAGGTCGCCGGCCACCAGGGCGAACAGGTAGCTGGGCTTGGGGTGCGGGTCTTCCCAGGTGACGAAATGACGGCCGTTGGGCAGCGACCCGCGCTCCACCGGATTGCCATTGGAGAGCAGCACCGGCTCTCGCTCGGCGTCGCCGATCACCGTGGTGGTGAAGGTGGCCATGACATCGGGGCGATCCGGGTAGAAGGTAATACGCCGGAAGCCTTCGGCCTCGCACTGGGTGCAGTACATGCCATTGGAGAGATAGAGGCCTTCCAAGGCGGTGTTGGCCTCGGGTGCGATCTCCACCTCGGTGTCGAGCCGAAAGCGCTCGGGTACCCGGTGCACGATCAGCCCGGCGTCGCTCATCGCATATTCGTCTGCTTCAAGCGGCTGGCCATCGAGGGCAATGGCCTTGAGGTCCAGCCCCTCGCCGTCCAGCTCCAGCGCAAGACCGGCCTCGCGCTGCGGGTGACGCTCCAGATGCAGAGAGGCCTTCACACGGGTCGCCGCAGGATCGAGATCGAAGGTCAGATCGGTGCGAATCAC
>PWIZ01000358.1 GCA_003560175.1 Halomonas sp.
AGGGTATCCATCGGCCAGCGCGGCACCGCCTTCATCACGCCGGTCTCGTCGCGTTCACCGGCCAGCAGCCGCTGGGCGCCCACATAGGCGATCATCGCCCCGTTATCCGTGCAAAAGCGCCCGCGGGGATAGTAGGCCCGGGCGTCACGCTTGGCGCACTCGTGCTCCAGTCGCTCGCGCAGGCGCACGTTGGCACTCACGCCGCCGGCCACCACCAGGCGCTTGAGACCGGTCTGGTCGAGGGCGCGACGACACTTGATCACCAGGGTGTCCGCCACCGCCTCTTCGAAGGCCCGGGCCACATCGGCGCGGGCCTGATCGTCCAGGACGCCGCTGGTTTCCAGGCGGCGAATGGCGGTCAAGGTGTGGGTCTTGAGGCCCGAGAAGCTGAAGTCGAGCCCCGGGCGGTCGGTCATCGGTCGCGGGAAGCGGAAACGCTTGGGATCGCCGCCCTCGGCCAGGCGAGCCACGTGGGGGCCACCCGGGTAGTCCAGGCCAAGCATCTTGGCGGCCTTGTCGAAGGCCTCGCCGGCGGCGTCGTCAACGGATTCGCCGAGCAGGGTGTAGCACCCGAGGCCGCGCACTTCGACCAGCTGGGTATGGCCGCCGGAGACCAGCAGGGCCACGAAGGGGAAGTCGGGGCGCTCCTCCTCCAGCATGGGAGCCAGCAGGTGCCCCTCCATGTGATGGACACCCAGCACCGGTATGCCCAGGGCGCGAGCCATGCCGTGGGCGGTGGCGGCGCCCACCATCAGCGCACCGACCAGCCCGGGACCAGCGGTATAGGCGATGGCGTCGAGTTCGCCGCGGGAAAGTCCGGCCTCGTCGAGCACCTGCTGGATCAGCGGCAGGAGGCGACGGGTATGGTCCCGGGAGGCCAGCTCCGGCACTACGCCGCCGTATTCCGCATGCATGGCAATCTGGCTGTAGAGGGCGTCGGCCACGAGGCCGCGCTCGGTGTCGAAGAGGGCGACGCCGGTCTCGTCGCAGGAGGTCTCGATGCCCAGTACGCGCATGGTGTCGGCTCGGTTGTGCAGAACAGGGCGGCATTCTACTTGGTTTGGGAGGGGAAAGCATTTGCAAAGGATGAGGGGCGCGACTAGACTACTGTGCGCTGCAATACTGGGTCGTGCACCCAGGTGGCGATCTCCCGCGACCGTCTCTGCCTTCCGGCTCGCTACCCAGCGTTCCGGGCGTCTTTTTCGTCGCGAAAGCTGCCACCCACAGGGGTGTGCGTACTAACCGAACTCTAGTTACCTAAGGTAGGTGAGTGCTTAATGCCTTCTGTTAAAGTACGTGATAACGAGCCGTTTGACGTCGCTCTGCGCCGTTTCAAGCGTTCTTGCGAAAAAGCCGGTGTTCTCTCCGAAGTACGTCGTCGCGAGTCCTACGAGAAGCCCACCGCAGAGCGCAAGCGCAAGGCGGCAGCTGCCGTCAAGCGTCACGCCAAGAAGCTTCAGCGTGAGCGGAAGCGCTTCGAACGGCTCTATTGATCCGTGCTGGAGATGACCGGGGCTTCGGGCTCGGTCGTCTCAGGAGGATGCCAAGCGGCCGCCATCCGGTGGCCGCTTGTTTTTCCGGGGTGTCGGTATTCAACAGGTGCCGGCATTCTGCAGCGATCGCATCGCGGCTCGTCGAGGTGATCCGATTCCATGGCAGGACAGATTCCCCAGCGCTTTCTCGATGACCTGATGGCCCGCGTCGACGTGGTCGAGGTGGTAGGCGAGCGGGTCAAGCTCAAGAAGGCCGGTCGCAACTACTCTGGGCTGTGTCCCTTCCATCAGGAAAAGACGCCTTCGTTCACTGTCAGTGCCGATAAGCAGTTCTATCACTGCTTCGGCTGCGGCGCCCACGGTAACGCCCTGGGCTTCCTGATGGAGTACGACAAGCTGCGTTTCCCCGAGGCGGTGGAGCAACTGGCCGCGAGGCTGGGGCTGGAAGTGCCGCGAGAGGGCGCCGATGATCCGCGCGCCCAGGCCCGAGAGCGCAAGCGCAAGGAGGGGGTCAACCTGCTCGAGCTGGCCGCCAGCTTCTTTCGCGAGCGGCTGAAAATGCCCGAGGGGGAGGGCGCTCGGCAGTATCTGGAGCGGCGCGGCCTTTCCCCGGAGGTCCAGCAGACCTTCGGTATCGGTTTCGCCCCGGATGACTGGGAGGCGCTCAAGCGCCATCTCACCGAGCGAGGCATCAGCGATGCGGTGCAGGTGGAGTATGGCCTGCTGGTGCACCGCGAGGATAGTGGGCGCACCTATGACCGTTTTCGCGACCGGGTGATGTTTCCGATCCGCGACGTCAAGGGGCGTACCATCGCCTTCGGTGGCCGGGTGCTGGGCGATGCCAAGCCCAAGTACCTCAACTCGCCCGAGACCCCGGTGTTCCACAAGGGGCGTGAGCTCTACGGCCTCTATGAGGCGCGACAGGCAGACCATCGCCTGGAGCGGGTGGTGATCGTCGAGGGCTACACCGACGTGGTAGCCCTGGCTCAGTTTGGTATCCGCAACGCGGTGGCCACTCTGGGTACTTCCACCAGCGAAGAACACCTGACCCGGCTGTTTCGCATGGTGAGCGAGGTGGTGTTCTGCTTCGATGGCGACCGCGCCGGGCGCCAGGCGGCATCGCGGGCCCTGGAGACGGTGCTGCCGCTGATGATCGACGGGCGGCAGGTGCGCTTCCTGTTCCTGCCCGAGGGGGAGGACCCCGACACCCTGGTGCGTCGCGAGGGGGCTGAAGCCTTCCAGGATCGCATCACCTGCGCCAATCCGCTGTCGGAGTTCCTCTTCGACCAGGCGGCGGCGGGGCGCGATCTGGCTCGCATTGAGGATCGCGAACGCTATGCCAGCCAGGTGCTGGCGGCGCTGGCCCGTCTGCCGGAAGGCGTGCTCAAGTCGCTGATGCTCAGCGAGCTCTCGCGGCGCACCGGTGTCGAGGCGTCAAACTTCAGCGCCCTGCTGGCTCGGGCCAAGTCGGCCGCTGTTGAATCCGCCCCCGACCGGGAGATGGCCAGCAGCGATGGGGCGGCGGCGGGCATGCCCGAAACGGCACCGCCGCTGGGAGAAAGCGCAGTACCCGCGGCTCGCTCCGGCGGGGCGTTGAGCCTCTCGGCTCGCGCTCTTCAGCTACTGGTGCACGAGCCGGCGCTGGTGGGGCAGCTGCCGGAAGAGGATGACTGGTGCCTCGAGGAGGATCCCGACGGGCGCCTGTGTCGCGAGGTGATCCGCCTGCTGAGAGCGGGGCGCTACCGCAGCGCTCAGGTGCTCCTGGCGCACTTTCATGGCAGCGCCGAGGGCGAGCGTCTAGCGGCGCTGGCCCGCCGCGAACTGCTGATCCCCAGGGAGGCGCGCGGAGCCGAACTCGAGGGGCTTGTCGACCACTTCCGCCGTACTCGGCAGCGGCGTTCTCCTCAGGAGGAGATCGATGCGCTGCTGGCCAGGGAGCGAAGTGGCGAGCGATTGTCACGGGAAGACAAGCAGCGGCTGATGGTCCTGCTTACTGAACTGCATGGCTGACCGCAAGGTCAATTGTGATTATTCAGGTTGGCCCCGGGGTTGATTTTTCTCCTACCATCACCACATAGGAGAGATCGTCCAAAAATGGCGCAACCTGACAAACTAACACACCTGATTGACCGCGCAAATAGAGCAAACTGGCAGAAATAGACGTTACGGCGCTATACTGTTTGGCTTCACGAGTTTCTCCACCCAGCGCTTCAGGTGCTTCATTCTTCTTCGTCGAGATAGGGTTTCTATGGCTGGAAATGCGCAGCAGCAGTCACGTCTGAAGGAGTTGATCGCGCGCGGCAAGGAACAGGG
>PWIZ01000043.1 GCA_003560175.1 Halomonas sp.
ACCTGGAAGGTGCTGGTCACCCTGGTGATCGTGCCCATCCTCTTCTGGGTGATCCACGAACGAAAACGCTTCGTCGAGGAGTTCGCGAGCTACGCCAACAGCTTCTCCTTCGGCCTCTTCGCCGCCGGGGTGCTGGTGACCTACGTTTTCTCGCGCCTCTACGGCCGCGGCGACTTCTGGGAAGCCATCCTCCAGGAGCACTATGTGCGCACCTTTAAGGACGCCGCCGAGGAGGTGGTGGAACTGCTCGGCTATGCGCTGATCCTGATCGCAGTGATCGAGCTGACCCTGCTGGCCCGCCGCTGGGCGCTGGCACGCCACGCTGGCTGATCCCGGCGCCGCCCTACGCAGAACGGCTTCCCGAGGGAGGCCGTTCTGCGTTTGGGCACCGGTAAGTGAGATTGAGTTTGCAGAAGCCACGACTTCGAAGTAATGTCGCGCGCCATGCCGTAACGGCGACATATATCACTAAAAACTCACTCTTGAAGAGAAATAAACATGTCCAGCTCCGGTATACGGGGAGAGCGTCTCCGACGCGGCGCCTTTACCCGCTTCCTCGACGGCATTGAGTGGCTCGGCAACCTCCTGCCCCACCCCGTCACCCTCTTCGCCCTACTCTGCATCATCGTGGTCGTGGCCAGCGGGATCGCCGGCGCCCTCGGCGTCTCCGTGGCCGACCCCCGTCCCGCCAACGAGGGCGAGTGGATCGCCGTCAACTCGCTGCTGAACGCCGACGGCCTGCGCCGTCTGATCACCGAGATGGTGACCAACTTCACCGGCTTCGCACCGCTTGGCACCGTGCTGGTGGCCATGCTCGGCGTCGGCGTGGCCGAACACTCCGGCCTGCTCTCGGCCAGCATGCGCGCCCTGGTGCTGGACCGTTCCCCACGCGTGGTGACCTATGCGGTGGTCTTCGCCGGCATTATGTCCAACATGGCCGCCGAGCTCGGCTATGTGGTGCTGATCCCGTTGGCGGCGATGATCTTTCTCTCCCTGGGGCGCCACCCCCTGGCGGGCCTGGCCGCCGCCTTCTGCGGTGTTTCCGGCGGCTACAGCGCCAACCTGCTGATCGGCACCGTGGATCCGCTGCTCTCCGGCATCACCCAGGAGGCGGCGAACCTGCTCGACCCGACCTATGTCGTCGGCGCAGAGGCCAACTGGTTCTTTATGATCGTCAGCACCTTCGCCGTGACCCTGATCGGTGGCATGGTGACCGAGCGCATCGTCGAGCCCAAGCTCGGCAAGTTCGATGCCGCCTACGCCGAGGAGGATATCGACAACCAGCAGATGGCCACACTCTCGGCCAACGAGAAGCATGCGCTCAAGGGTACCGGCCTGGCCGCCCTGGCCCTGGTGGCCGGCCTGGCCCTGATGGTGGTCCCGGAGTGGGGCGCACTGCGCCACCCCGAAACCGGCCTGGTGAGCGGCTCCCCTTTCCTGCAGGGCATCGTGGTGATCGTGGCAGTCTCCTTCACCGTTCTCGGCTTCGTCTACGGCCGCCTGGCCGGCACCATGCACGGCGATCGGGACGTGGTCGACGCCATGGCCAGGAGCATGAGCAGCCTGGGGCTCTATATCGTGCTGGTCTTCTTCGCCGCCCAGTTCGTGGCGCTGTTCAACTGGAGCAACTTCGGCACCGTGATCGCGGTGGGCGGCGCCGACCTGCTGCAGTCGCTGGGGCTGCGCGGCCCGGCACTCTTCGCGCTTTTCATCCTGATGTGCGCCTTCGTCAACCTCTCCCTGGGCAGCGCCTCGGCTCAGTGGGCAGTGACTGCGCCGATCTTCGTGCCCATGCTGATGCTGATGGGCTATGCGCCGGAGGTGATTCAGGCCGCCTACCGGATAGGCGACTCGGTGACCAACCTAATCACCCCGATGATGAGCTACTTCGGCCTGATCATGGCGGTGGCGTCACGCTACCGGAAGGATCTGGGCATCGGCACCCTGGTGGCGCTGATGCTGCCCTATACCCTGGTCATGCTGGTGGGCTGGAGCCTGCTCTTCTTCGTCTGGGTGTTTGCCCTCGGCCTGCCGGTAGGACCGGGCTCAGCCACCCACTACGCCCTCTAGGTGGCACCGACCAGCCCCGCCACGGGGCTGGTCGGTGCCATGAACGACAAGACGCCCGCAGCCTCTCGGCTGCGGGCGTCTTGTCTGAGGCCGGTGAGGGCGCTACTCGTCGAGGAACGAACGCAGCGGCTCGGAGCGGCTGGGGTGGCGCAGCTTGCGCAGGGCCTTAGCCTCGATCTGACGAATCCGCTCGCGGGTGACGTCGAACTGCTTGCCGACCTCCTCGAGGGTGTGATCGGTGTTCATGTCGATACCGAAGCGCATGCGCAGCACCTTGGCCTCGCGGGCGGTGAGGCCGCCGAGCACGTTGCGGGTCGCCTCGATCAGGCCTTCACCGGTGGCGGAATCGATGGGCAGGATCATGGTGCCATCTTCGATGAAGTCACCCAGGTGCGAGTCGTCGTCGTCACCAATGGGCGTCTCCATGGAGATCGGCTCCTTGGCGATCTTGAGCACCTTTCGCACCTTGTCCTCGGGCATCTCGAGACGCTCACCCAGCTCCTCGGGGGTGGGCTCGCGGCCCATCTCCTGAAGCATCTGCCGAGAGACCCGATTGAGCTTGTTGATGGTCTCGATCATGTGCACCGGAATACGGATGGTTCGCGCCTGGTCGGCGATGGAGCGGGTAATCGCCTGGCGGATCCACCAGGTGGCGTAGGTGGAGAACTTGTAGCCACGACGATATTCGAACTTGTCCACCGCCTTCATCAGGCCGATGTTGCCCTCCTGGATCAGGTCCAGGAACTGCAGGCCGCGGTTGGTATACTTCTTGGCGATGGAGATCACCAGACGCAGGTTGGCATCGACCATCTCCTTCTTGGCGCGGCGTGCCTTGGCCTCGCCGATGGAGAGCCGACGGTTGACCTCCTTGATCTCCTGAACCGGCAGACGAACCATCGCTTCTTCGAAGGCGATCTTGCGCTGGGCACGCTGGATATCGATACGCAGCGGCTCGAGGCGGTCGGCGTACTTGGGAAAGCCCTTGCCGAAGGCGTCAAGCCACTTGGGGTCGGCCTCATTGCCCGGGAAGGCCTTGATGAAGGTCTTGCGGGGGATGCGCGCCTTCTTGACGCAGAGCTGCATCACCGCCTTTTCCTGGGCTCGCACCTGCTCGACGCTGATGCGCACCTGGTTCACCAGACGTTCGAAGTGCTTGGGCACCAGCTTGATCGGCGAGAACAGCTCGGCCAGACGCGCCAGCTCTTCCTGGGCCTCCTTGCCATGGCGACCATGGGCCGCAATGGCGGCATGGGCCGCGGCGTTCTGCTCGCGAATCTGCTCGAAACGGGCACGGGCCTCCTCGGGGTCGGGACCACCGGTGCTCTCCTCCTCGGCCTCGCCGTCCTCGCCGTCGGTATCGCTCTCGTCCTCGGGCTCCTCCTCGGGAACCTCTGCCTCGGCCACGCCGGGGATGCCCTCATCGGGATCAATGAAGCCGGAGAAGAGATCGGAGAGACGACCGGGGGCCTCCTCGTCCTGAGTGGTGTCGTAGGCATCGAGAATCGACTCGACAGCGCCGGGCAGATAGGCCAGCGCGGACATTACCTCGCGGGTCCCCTCCTCGATTCGCTTGGCGATCAGGATCTCACCCTCACGGGTCAGCAGCTCCACGGTCCCCATCTCGCGCATGTACATGCGCACCGGGTCGGTGGTTCGGCCCACGTCGCTCTCTACCGCGGCCAGGGCCGCTACGGCTTCCTCTGCGGCAGACTCGT
>PWIZ01000354.1 GCA_003560175.1 Halomonas sp.
GTGATCTTCGGTCCCACGGCCGGCGCCGCCCAGCTCGAGGGCTCCAAGTCCTTCACCAAGGACTTCCTGGCCCGCCACGCTATCCCCAGCGCTGACTATCGCACCTTCACCGAGGTCGTGCCGGCGCTCGACTATCTTGCCGAGAAGGGAGCCCCCATCGTCATCAAGGCCGACGGCCTGGCCGCCGGCAAGGGGGTGATCGTTGCCATGACTCTCGACGAGGCCGAGGCGGCGGTGCGCGACATGCTCGAGGCCAACGCCTTCGGTGATGCCGGCGCTCGGGTGGTGATCGAGGAGTTCCTCGACGGCGAGGAGGCTAGCTTCATCGTCATGGTGGACGGCGAGACCGTGTTGCCCATGGCTACCAGCCAGGACCACAAGCGGGTGGGTGAGGGCGATACCGGTCCCAACACCGGCGGCATGGGCGCCTACTCCCCGGCGCCGGTGGTCACCGACGAGGTGCATGCCCGAATCATGGAGCGGGTCATCCTGCCCACGGTGCGCGGTATGGCAGAGGAGGGCCATCCCTACACTGGCTTCCTCTATGCCGGCCTGATGATCGATGGCGAGGGCAACCCCAGGGTGATCGAGTACAACTGCCGCTTCGGCGATCCCGAGACTCAGCCGATCATGCTGCGCCTTGTCTCCGACCTCGCCGAGCTCTGCCTGGCCGGCGCCACCGGCAAGCTCGCGGGCAAGAACTGCGACTGGGACCCGCGCGCGGCGGTGGGCGTGGTGCTGGCCGCCGGCGGCTATCCCGGTAACTATCGCAAGCATGACTCCATCGGAGGCATCGAGGCCGCCGAGGCCACCGGCTGCAAGGTCTTCCATGCCGGCACGGCCGATCAGGACGGCCGGCTGGTCACTGCCGGCGGGCGCGTGCTCTGTGTCACTGCCCTGGGTGAGGGCGTCTCGGCGGCCGCCAAACAGGCCTATCGAGGCGTCGACGCCATTCACTGGGAGGGTGTGCTGTGCCGCCGCGATATCGCCTACCGGGCCATTGCCAGGGAGCGCGGCGAGCGCTGAATCCCCGTGATCCCACAGGATTCACCCTCTCGATTCATAACAAGACCAACACAAGGAGGCGAGCATGGAACGCGTCAGGCTCGAGTTTCCCGAGGCGGACATCGTGCACCGTCATCCGCTGACGGTACGCGTCACCGATATGAACTACGGCCGCCACCTGGGACATGACACCCTGGTGTCGCTGCTTCACGAGGCGCGCATCCAGGCCCTTGGTGCCCTGGGGCTCACCGAGTGGGACATGGGCGGCTATCCCAGCGTGGTGGCGGACCTCGCCGTCCAGTATCAATCCGAGGCCCGCTGGCCCGACGCCCTGTTGGTGGAGACGGCGATACCGGCTCCCAGGGGGCGCGCGCTAACCGTCTACCACCGCGTGCTTCACGCCGAGGGCGGCCGGCCGGTGGCCACCGCCCGGCTCAACCTGGTGTTGATCGATCCGGCCGCCGGGCGGCCGGTGGCGGTGCCCGAGGCCGTGGTCGCGGCGCTCGCCGGAGCAGAGGGCGCCTGATGTCCCGTGAGTATCCGATCATTGCCGTGACCGGCTCCTCCGGCGCCGGGACCACCACGGTCAAGCGTACCTTCGAGCGGATGTTCGCTCGCGAGGATGTCCACGCGGCCGTCGTCGACGGCGACGCTTTCCATCGCTACACCCGTGAGGAGCTCGGGCGCATCTTCCGCGAAGAGCCGGACCGCAAGGATGAGCTCTCCCACTTCGCCGTGGAGGCCAACCTGCTCGACGAGCTGGAGGCGCTGTTCCTGGAGTATGGCGAGCAGGGCAGTGGTACCTATCGCCACTATATCCACGCCGAAGACAAGCAGATGATCGAGGCCGGCTATCGGGTCGGCACCTTCACCGAGTGGCAGCCGCTGCCCTTCGGCACCGACCTGCTTTTCTATGAAGGGTTGCACGGTGGCCTGGTAACCCCCGAGCACGACATCGCGCGCCATGTGGACCTGCTCGTGGGCGTGGCGCCCACCATCAACCTGGAGTGGATCCAGAAGATCGTTCGCGATACCAAGCTACGCGGCCACTCCCAGGAGGCGGTGATCGATACGATTCTCGGGCGCATGGACGACTATGTGCGCTATATCCAGCCGCAGTTCTCGCGCACCCATATCAACTTCCAGCGGGTGCCCACGGTGGATACGTCCAACCCCTTCGAGGTCCAGGATATCCCCTCCGACGCCGAATCCTTCGCGGTAATCCGCTTTCGAGAGCCGGCCACCGTGGACTTCCCCTATCTGCTGGCGATTATCCCGGATGCCTTCATGAGCCGGCCCCATACCCTGGTGGTGCCGGGCGCGCGGGTGTCGCTGGCCATGGAGCTGATCCTCGCGCCGCTGGTGCGCCACCTGCTGGCCCAGCGTCGCTTTCGTTGACCCCCCTTCATCAGGAGTCGTGATGTCCACGCTGTTCAGCAAGATCATCGCTCGTGAGGTCCCCGCCGATATCGTCTATGAAGACGACCAGGTACTGGCCTTTCACGACATCAATCCCCAGGCCCCGACGCATATACTGATCATTCCCAAGAAGCCGATCGCTACCCTTAACGATCTCACCGAGGAGGATCAGGCGCTGGTGGGGCGGTTACCGCTGGTCGCTGCCCAGCTGGCCAAGCAGTTCGGCTTCGCCGACGAGGGCTACCGGGTGGTGATGAACTGCAATGACGCCGGCGGCCAGACGGTCTACCATATCCATATGCACCTGATGGGCGGTCGACGCTTCACTTGGCCGGCTGGCTAGCTGGCGCCCTGCGGGCAACCGCGCAAGACCCGGCGCTCGACGCATCGGGTGCAGCCTCTTCCGACGCCACCGCAAGGTGGCGTCGGCCGTTTCGGGCGGTGCTTCTGATGGCCGGAGCCCTCGGCTACAATGGGGCATCCATACCGGACTGAGACGCGACGAGGTCGTCATGAACCGCAAGCTCTCCCGCAGCGATCACCTGATCCACCAGTTCGATACCGTGCTGCGCACCCTGGTGCCCCATGCCGCCCAGGCGTCGCGGCCCTCTCCGGCCACCCCCGAGGTGCAGGATGCGCCCATGGACGAGGAGGAGCGCCGTCATGCGGCCGGGCTGATGCGCATCAATCACACCGGCGAAGTGTGTGCCCAGGCGCTCTACCAGGGTCAGGGGCTGACCGCGAAGCTGCCCGAGGTGCGCGCCCAGATGGAGGCCTCGGCTCAGGAGGAGATCGACCACCTGGCCTGGTGCGACGAGCGCCTCGCGGAGCTGCATGATCGGACGAGCCTGCTCAACCCGCTGTTCTACGCCGCCTCCTTCGGTATCGGCGCCGTGGCTGGCGCGGTGGGCGATCGCGTGAGTCTGAGCTTCGTGGCCGCCACCGAGGAGCAGGTGGGCCGCCATCTGGAAGATCATCTGATCAGGCTGCCCGCCGGCGACCAGCGCTCCCGGGCGGTGCTGCGCCAGATGGCCATCGACGAGGCCCAACATGCCCAGCTGGCCCTGGAAGCCGGAGGCGCCCGCTTCTCCGCCCCGGTCAAGTTCGGCATGAGGCTGATGGCCAAGGTGATGACTACCAGCGTTTACAAGCTATAAGAGCCGCGCTTCGCGCCTGAAAGCTCACTCTTCCACGATGGTGAAGGAGTGGGTTATCTCGACGCCGCCCTTCACCAGCATGATGGAGGCGCTGCAGTACTTCTCGGCGGAGAGCTCCACGGCGCGCTGTACCTGCTTCTCCCTGAGCCCCTTGCCGGTGACGGTGAAGTGCACATGGATCTTCGTGAATACGCTGGGGGTGCTGTCTGCGCGCTCCGCCTCGAGGCTGGCCACGCAGTTGGTCACCGGGGCGCGGGACTTCTCGAGGATCTCCAACACGTCGAAGGAGGTGCAGGCGCCCAGGCCCATCAGCAGCATCTCCATGGGGCGCGGGCCGGTGTTGCGGCCGCCGTGGTCGGGCGGGCCGTCGATCACCACGCTGTGGCCGCTGCCGCTCTCGGCAACGAATTGACGTCCATCGGTCCATTTCACGCTGGCTTTCATGATTCGGGTCTTCCCTCTTGGTGGCAAGGTTGCTCGGGACTGTTCCGTCGACAAGCCTTCAAGGGGGCGCCATGAACCCCTCCCTGGGGGCTACCTAGACCATCCCTGGTCCACGGACCCCCTTTCCGGCTTGCCCCCGGCGCCCCTCGCGGTTGAGAACGGCAATTGACTGGGTCGTCAAACAAGCTCGGCAGCATAGCAGCTGCGCTGCCAGTGCTCAGCCCCGCAGGCGCCGGTCGAGTTCGGCCAGCCGCTCGGGGGTGCCCACGTCGACCCAGTCGCCGCGGTGGTGGTGGCCGCCCACGCGCCCCTCGGTCATGGCGCTGCGCAGCAGCGGCGCCAGGGCGAAGGCGCCCGGGGCCTCGTCGGCCACCAGCGTCGGATCGACTAGGCTGATGCCGGCGAAGGTGAGGCGTGGCTCGCCCTCGGGGTGGACGCGGCCGTCATGGGCCAGGTGAAAGTCGCCCCCCGGGTGGTGGGTGGGGTTGTCCACCAGTACCAGTCGGGCCAGGTCGCCGGCGCCCAGGGCGGGCAGTGCGGCCGGGTCCAGGTCGCACCAGACGTCGCCGTTGACCAGCAGGAAGGGCGCCTCGCCCAGTAGCCCCAGCGCCTGGCGGATGCCGCCACCGGTTTCCAGCGGCGCCTCCTCGCGGCTCCAGGCGATGCGCACCCCATAGTCGGCGCCGTCGCCCAGGGTCGCCATGATCTGTTCAGCCCGGTAGCTGACGTTGACCACGATCTCGACGATGCCCGCCGCCTGCAGGCGCGCCAGGTGGTGGACGATCAGCGGCCGGCCGGCTACCGGCAGCAGCGGCTTGGGGCAGCGGTCGGTGAGCGGGCGCATGCGCTTGCCGAGCCCCGCGGCCAGGATCATCGCCTTCATGGCGAGTCCCCCAGCCGTGTCATCAGGGCCGGGCGCAGGGTCTCGACCAGCCACCCCTTGATGCCGTTGTGGCCCTCGAGCTCCGCCAGGCTGTCTTCCAGGTGGGCGAGGAAGTGCGGCAGCCGTGCGAGATAGCCGGATTTGGCGTCGCGCAGGGTCAGCCGGCAGAAGATCCCCAGCACCTTCAGCGAGCGCTGGGCGGCCATGGCCTGGGCCTGAGCCAGGAAGGTCTCGGCATCGACCCGCGAGGAGAGGCGGCCGTCATTTCGGGCGCGCTGACGGAAAGCCTCCACCCAGATGGCGAAGCGGTCGGCGTCGAAGCGGCAGTAGCGGCCCCGCAGCAGCGAGACCAGGTCGTAGCTGAGTGGGCCGGCCACGGCGTCCTGGAAGTCGATCAGGTGCAGGGCATCATCCTGTACCATGAGGTTCATGGCGTCATAGTCGCGGTGCACGGTGACCACCGGCTGGGCCAGGGCCGAGGCGATCAGCGCCTCACGCAGCGCCGGCCAGCCCGGCGGTGTCTCCATGTCCAGCCACTCGCCCAGGCACCACTCGGGGAAGAGGTCGAGCTCGCGGCCCAGCAGGTCGGCATCGTAGGGGGGCAGCTCGTCCGGGCCGGCGCGGTTCTGCAGCTCATGGATCAGCGCCATGGCCTGCTCGTGCCAGGTCAGGGTGGCCGCGTCAGTCTCGCTGCTGAAGCAGTGCTGCAGGGGGGTGTCGCCCAGATCATCGAGCTCCAGGAACCCCCGGCTCAGATCCACACCGTGAAGCGCCGGCACTGACAGGCCGGCGGCGGCCCAGCGCCGGGCGATGGCCACGAAGGGACGGCTGTCCTCCTGCGGCGGCGTGGCATCCATCAGCATGCGGGTGGTGCCGTTCGGAAGCTGCAGGCGGTAGTAGCGGCGGAAGCTGGCGTCGCCGGCAGCCAGGCGCAGGTCGAGCGCCTGCGCAGAGAGGCCGTGGCGCTCGGCGGCCCACTGGTTGAGCAGGTCGAGGCGCGAAGGGGCGGCGTCGGACATGGTGGGCTGGCTCCCTGAAGGGTGTGAAAGGTTCCGGTGGCGGGTCGGTTGACGCCCGCTGGGGGGGCGCCGCATGCTGAGTGCATCGTGTCGCGCCGGCAGCACAGGCGCGGTGTGGCCTGTATAATACCGATTCACCCCGCCAAGGACATCGAGGAACATGGGCAAGCGACACTCATGGACGGCCCTGGCCGGCCTGGCGACCCTTAGCCTGGCCGGCGTCCCCTTTGCCGCGGCCTCGCCCGCGTCCCTGTCGGCCGAGTCGATGGACTTTCGTCCCTGGGGCGACGATCGTCCCGCCGGTGCGCTGTGTCGCGGTGTCTATGTGATGCCCGACTACCGCCTGCCCGAGCCAGCGCCGGGGCGGGTGGCCAGCGAGTCTGACAGCGCCAGCTACGGTGAGGATGGCGAGACGATCCTGCTCGGCGAGGTCGTCCTGCGCCGCGACACCGCCCAGCACGAGACCCCCTCAGTGCGAGTGCCTGGCTCACGCGAGCGTGCCTTTGCCGAGGGACCGCTGGCGCTGCGCGACCAGAACCTGCTGGTGCGCGGCGATGCCGCCGAGCTCTCGCTGGTCAGCGATGCCGCGCGTGTCGACAGCGCCCACTATGTCGTCCACGATCGCCATCTGCGCGGCGATGCCGCGCAGCTTGAGCGTCTGGAGGACGGTCGCTACCGGCTCACCACGGCGAGTTTCACCACCTGTGACCCGGGCGACAACCTCTGGCGGCTGGTGGGGGGCGATGTGGTGCTCGATCGCGAGAGTGGTTTCGGCACCGCCCGCCATGCGCGGCTGGAAGTGGGGCCGGTGCCGGTCTTCTACTGGCCCTGGGTGCGTTTCCCCATCGACGACCGTCGCCATACTGGCTTCCTGTGGCCGGCCGTGGGGATCTCCAGCGACGCCGTAGACTATGCCCAGCCCTTCTACTGGAACATCGCCCCCAACCAGGACGCCACTCTCACCCCGCGCTGGATCACCGACCGTGGCCTGCTGCTGGGCGGCGAGTATCGCTACCTGTTGCCCAGCGACGCCGGCCAGATCGAGGGCGCCTTCCTGGGCAGCGATGACGGTGGTTCCAGCGACGACCCGAATGCCGCCGCCCGCCGCTTCGAGGGCGAGGACCGTTGGTACGTCGACTATCGCCATGCCGGCACCCTCAATCCCCGCAGCCGCTACCGGCTGCGCTACGGGGCGGCCAGCGACGGGCGCTACTTCGACGACTTCGGCAGTGACTTCGCCGAGCAGAACACCTCCGCCATGCCGCGCCTGGCCCAGATCGACTACCGCGGCGACGTCTGGCGCCTCGACGCTCGGGCCCAGGGCTTCCAGAAGCTCGATGACCCCCTGCGTGATCGCGACAAGCCCTTCTAC
Source organism: Halomonas sp. (assembly GCA_003560175.1). Classification (GTDB taxonomy): domain Bacteria; phylum Pseudomonadota; class Gammaproteobacteria; order Pseudomonadales; family Halomonadaceae; genus Halomonas. The sequence goes on from PWIZ01000354.1 coordinate 7,300, forward strand.
CGGCTGCCGAGTCTCTCCGCCAACGCGCGCTGGAATCAGGGCGGTTTCTATCAGCAGTGGGGGTCCAACTACAGCTACTTTTGGCGCGACGTGGACGAGAGCCGGGTGCCGCTGCGTGAATCTGCCACCGGCTCGCGGCTGCATCTCTCCCCGGCGGCGGGCTGGCGCTTCGACGAGAGCTGGGGCCACCTGGAGCCACGCCTGGAGTGGCTGGCCACCGCCTACGAGCTCGATTACGGCGATCGCGAAACCGATCGCGATACCCGCCTGACCCGCGAGGTGCCGGTGGCCTCCCTCGACGGCGGCCTGGTGTTCGAGCGGGAACTGGCCCTCGGCGGTCGCGGCTACCGCCAGACCCTGGAGCCCCGCGCCAACTACGCCTATGTGCCGGCCCGGGATCAGAGTGATTTCCCCGACTTCGATGCCAGCGAGCGCGCCTTCTCCTGGGGTCAGCTGTGGTCGCCGTACCGCTTCTCGGGCAGCGACCGGGTCGGTGACCTCAACCGCCTCTCCCTGGGCGTCGATTCGCGACTGCTGGAGGATGCGCGCGGTCGCCAGCGCCTCGCCGTGGGACTGGGCCAGGCCTACTACTTCGAGGATCGCACCATCGATATGGCCGGGGATCCCAGCGTGATTCCCGATCGCGATCGTGATTTTCCGGGCTGGTACCGCGCCACCCGCGAGCGCTCTCCCCTGGTGGCCCGCGCCGACTGGCAGGTTACCGATCGCTGGCGCACCCGCTGGCAGTGGCTCTATGACGACAATCTCGAGCAGACCGAGCGCACCTCCCTGGACCTGCAGTATCGCTCCCCGGCGGGCCATGCATTGAACCTCGGCTACCGCTGGGAGCTCCAAGGCTTCGATCCTTCGGCGGAGCCGGGAGACGATGAGTTCCGCGACTTCAACCGCGAGGAGGTCGACCTGTCGTTCGCCTGGAAGGCCAGCCACCGCGTCGATCTGATCGGTCGCTTCCTCTATGACCACACCAACGATCGTCCCTTGGAGCAGCTGGCGGGTGTGCAGTGGAACGACTGCTGCTATGGTCTGCAGCTGGTCTGGCGGGAGTGGATCGACGATAACGACACGGCGATCGTGGCTGATGACTTCACCGATCGCGGAATCTTTCTGCGCTTCGTGTTCAAGGGCCTGGGCGGCGTGGGCCGGGAGGCCGACAGCTATTTCGAGGAGGCCATCCCGGGCTATCGCTCCACCGCCTTCTGACCGTGCGACACCTGCTGTTGCCAAATTCTAGAGAGGAAAGATGAAACAGAAGCAGACAGTGAGCCGCCGACGTACTGCCGTGCTGGCCGCCGGCCTGGCCATGGTGCTGGGTCTCACCGCGGTGCCGCTGAGCCTCCAGGCCCAGGAGTTCCAGTCCGTGCAGCGCCAGGCGCTGGATCGCATCGTGGCCGTGGTCAATCAGAGCGCTATCATGCACAGCGAGCTGGAGGAGCGAGTGACTCAGACCCGCAGCCAGCTTGCCGCCCAGCAGATCGATCTGCCCCCGGAGCGGGTGCTGAGAGAGCAGCTTCTCGACCAGATGATCCTCGAGGAGATTCAGCTGCAGATGGCTCGGGAGGCCGGGCTCTCCATCGACGACACCGAGCTCAACCGTCAGGTGCGGTCCATCGCCGAGAGCAACGACATGAGCCTTGAGCAGTTCGCCGACGCCCTGGAGGCCGACGGCCTGGCACTGGCCACCGTTCGCGAGGATATCCGCCGCGAGCTGGTGCTGCGTGAGCTGCAGCAGCGCCAGGTCGGCAGCCGCGTCAACCTCTCCGAGCGGGAGGTAGAACGCTTCATGGAACAGGAAGGCGCCAATCGCCAGCAGGCCCAGCAGGCGCTGTTCCAGCGTCGGGCCAACGAGGAGCTGGAGGTCTGGCTGCAGGAGATCCGCTCCCAGGCCTTCGTCGACAACCGGCTCGACGGCCGCTGATGTCGGTATCCCCGATCCTGGCGCTGACCACCGGTGAGCCGGCCGGCATCGGCCCGGAGCTCACCGTCATGCTGGCCGCCGCCCCGCTGGCCGGGGTCCGCACCGTGGCGGTGGGCGACCCCGGGCTGCTGGCCGAGCGTGCCGCTGCCCTGGGACTGGGCCTGGAGCTGGTCGAGCTCTCGCCCGGCCAGACGGTGCCCGACGCCGCCCCCGGTCGTCTGGCGGTGTGGCCGGTGGCGCTGCGTGCGCCGGCCAGACCTGGCGAACTGAACACCGCCAATGCCGACTATGTGCTCGAGACTCTGGACGTGGCGATCGACGCCTGCCGTGCCGGCAACGCCGCGGGCATGGTGACTGCGCCGCTGCACAAGGGAGTGATCCTCGACGCGGGGCATGCGGGCTTCAGGGGGCATACCGAGTATTTGCGCGACGCCTGTGGCGTGGAGGAGGTGGTGATGATGCTCGCCACCGATCATGCTCTGCATGCCTCTCGGCCCGGCTGGCAGGGGCCTGCGGCGCTGCGCGTGGCGCTGGCCACCACCCACCTGCCGCTGCGCGAGGTGGCCGACGCCATTACCGGCGAGCTGCTGGCGCGAGTGCTGCGCATCCTCGATAGCGATCTGAAACGCTGGTATGGCCTGGTCGCGCCGCGCATCGCGGTCTGCGGGCTTAACCCCCACGCCGGGGAGGGCGGCCATCTGGGGCGCGAGGAGCTCGAGGTGATCGAGCCGGCGCTTGCGGCGCTGCGCGCCGAGGGGCTGAGGCTTGACGGCCCGCTGCCCGCCGATACCCTGTTCACTCCGCGCCATCTCGACGGCGTCGACGCGGTGCTGGCCATGTATCATGACCAGGGCCTGCCGGTGCTCAAGTATGCCGGTTTCGGCAGTGCGGCCAATATCACCCTGGGACTGCCCTTTCCGCGCACCTCGGTGGACCATGGCACCGCCCTCGACCTGGCGGGCAGTGGCCGCGCCGACCCGGGCAGTCTGCGGGTGGCCTTGGCCCTGGCTGCCGAAATGGCTGGGCGCCGAGCATAGTCAGTTCAGAGGCGCGCCGGGGACAGGCTGAAGAGCAGCTCCCATTCCAGGTAAGGAATCGGTAGCGTACAGCGAACTATCCACAGCGCCTGCTCGTGAGCCTGTCGCCGGAAAAGCTCCGTTTCCAGGAAAGAACTCAAGATCCTAGCGATAGAAGGACACCCCTGAATGTCATCTCGACCCCCGGCTCACCGGGCTCGCAAACGCTTCGGCCAGAACTTTCTGCGTGACCGTGGCATCATCTCGCGCATCGTGCGCGCCATCGGGCCGCGCCCCGGCGAGCGCCTGGTGGAGATCGGCCCCGGCCAGGGCGCGCTCACCGAACCGCTGCTGGAGGCCGCCGAAGGGAGTCTCGAGGTGATCGAGCTCGATCGCGACCTGATCCCCGGGCTGCGGGTGCAGTTCTTCAACTACCCCGGCTTCGTGATCCATGAGGGCGATGCCCTCAAGTTCGACTTCCGCGCCCTGCGCGGGGAGGGCGAGCCGCTGCGGGTGGTGGGCAACCTGCCCTACAACATCTCGACTCCTCTAATCGCCCACCTGCTCCAGGCGGGCGACGCCATCGCCGATATGCACTTCATGTTGCAGAAAGAGGTGGTAGATCGCCTGGCCGCCGCGCCGGGCGGGCCCGACTGGGGACGACTGTCGGTGATGGCCCAGTACCGCTGCCAGGTGGAGTCGCTGTTCATGGTGCCGCCCGAGGCCTTCGTACCGCAGCCCAAGGTGGATTCCGCCATCGTGCGCCTGACGCCTCATGCCGAGCTGCCGCATCCGGCGACCGACGAATCGCTGCTCTTCACCCTGGTGCGCGAGGCCTTCGGTCAGCGCCGCAAGACGCTGCGCAACAACCTCAAGGGACGCGTTGCGGTGGATGACCTGGAGGCGCTGGGCATCGATCCGGCCCGCCGCCCCCAGACCCTCACGGTGGAAGAGTTCGTGCGTATCGCCAACCATCTGGCCGCCGTCGGCGCCGAGGAGGTGCCACAATGAATCCCATCCTGCCGGAGGCCCTGCAGGGCCAGGTCAAGGTCGAGGTCGAGCCCGAGTTCCGCGAGGAAGAGTCCGCTCCGACCGAGGGTCGCTTCGTGTTCAGCTATACCATCACGGTGCACAACGCCTCACGCCACAGCATCCAGCTGATGGCCCGCCACTGGAAGATTACCCAGGGCAGCGGCAAGGTGCAGGAGGTGCGCGGCAAGGGGGTGGTGGGGCAGCAGCCGATGATCGGGCCGGGGCAGCAGTTCCGCTACACCAGTCGGGCGATCCTCGATGGGCCGGTGGGCGTAATGGAAGGCGATTACACCTGCGTGGACACCGCCAGCCAGCGCCCCTTCGAGGTGGCCATCGCCCCCTTCCGCCTGGCCGGCCCCAACCAGGTACACTGAATCCACTGCCTCACGCCATTCAGGGAGCGCCCATGACCACCTATGCCATCGGCGACCTCCAGGGCTGTCATGCCGAGTTCGTCGAGCTCCTCGAGACCCTCGACTTCGATCCCCGCCGCGATCGACTGTGGCTGGCCGGTGACCTGGTCAACCGCGGCCCCGGGTCGCTTGCCTGCCTGCGCGAGGTGATGGCGCTGGGCGAGGCGGCCCGGGTAGTGCTCGGCAATCACGACCTGCATCTGCTGGCCGTGGCCCGCGGCGGCGCGGCCCTCAACCGCAAGGACACCCTGGACGCCATCCTCGCCGCACCGGACCGCGAGGCGCTGCTGGACTGGCTGCAGTCGCGGCCGCTGCTGGTCCGCGACACCCGCGGGCAGGACACCCTGATGACCCACGCCGGCCTGCTGCCCCAGTGGTCGCTGGACCAGGCCGCCGAGCTTGCTGGCGAGGTCGAGATGGTGCTCGGCAGCGAGCGTGCCGGCACCTTCCTTGAGCGGATGTACGGCAACGCGCCCGCGCTGTGGCGCGATGATCTCGACGGCATCGACCGGCTGCGCGGCATCGTCAATGTCTTCACTCGGATGCGCTTCATCGATGCCGCGGGGAGGCTCGACTTCGCCGCCAAGGAGGGGCTCGGCAGCGCCCCCCCGGGCTTCGCCCCCTGGTTTCAATACCCCCGCGCCGACGATGCCCGGCTGCTGTTCGGCCACTGGGCGGCCCTGCAGGGAGCGACCCCGGCGAGTCGTGTCAACGCCGAGGCCCTGGATACCGGCTGCGTGTGGGGCGGCACGCTCACCGCGCTGCACCTCGAGAGCGGCGAGCGTGCAAGCGTGCCCAGCCGCCGGCGCTGACGCCGGCCGTTCCCCTGCCACGACAAACCTGACGACGAGAGGCCACCATGAGCTTCCAGCATCTCGATATCCCGACCCTGCAGGCCTGGCTCGACGAGGGCCGCGAGCTGGCCCTTGTCGATATCCGTGACCCGATGAGCTTCTCCCAGGGCCACATTCCCTCCAGCCGCCGCCTCGACAACGACGGCGTCGGCGTTTTCCTCGACGAGACCCCGGCCGGCCGGCCGGTGGTGGTGGTCTGCTATCACGGCCACTCCAGCCAGCAGGCCGCCGCCTGGCTGGCCGGCCAGGGGCTGGCCGAGGTCTACAGCCTCGACGGCGGCTTCACCGAGTGGCAGCTTCGCCACCCCGACCGCGTGGAGGCCTGATCCATGGGCATGAAGCGGGATCCCGCCGTGGAGGGCCTGGAGGTCTACTGCGTGGGCGGAGCGGTACGCGACGCGCGGCTGGGCTGGCCGGTCTACGATCATGATTGGGTGGTCGTGGGCGCCACGCCGGAGGCGATGCGACGCCGCGGCTTCAAGCCCGTGGGGCGTGACTTCCCGGTCTTCCTGCATCCCGAGAGCCATGAGGAGTACGCCCTGGCGCGCACCGAGCGCAAGGCCGGCCACGGCTACACTGGCTTCGTGGTGCATGCCAGCCCCGAGGTGACCCTGGAGGAGGACCTCGCGCGCCGGGACCTGACCCTCAACGCCATGGCCGAGTCTCCCGAGGGGGAGCTGATCGACCCCTATGGCGGCATGGCCGACCTGGAGGCGCGGGTGCTGCGCCACGTCTCGCCGACCTTCGTCGAGGATCCGCTGCGGGTGCTGCGCGCCGCGCGCTTCCTGGCCCGCTACGCCGGGCTCGGCTTCACCATCGCCGAGGAGACCCGGGCGCTGATGCGCGAGCTGGTGACGAGCGGCGAGATCGGCCACCTGGTGGCCGAGCGAGTCTGGACCGAGACCGAGAAGGCGCTCTGCGAGCCCTGGCCTGAGGTCTACTTCCAGACCCTGGCGGACTGTGGCGCCCTGGGGGTGTTGATGCCGGAGTTGGCCGCCGATTCCGAGGCGCTGGACGAGGCGCTGGGGCGGCTGCACTGCCTGCCGGAGGAGCTCGACGGCGAGGCGCTGGCGCGCTGGCGCTGGGCGCGACTGGTGGAGCACTTGAATGAGGCCGCGCGCGCGGCCCTGGCCGAGCGGCTGCGACTGCCCAAGGCCCACGCGGCGCTGGCCCGCCAGGCGGCCCTGACCCGTGCGCTGTGTCGGGAAGCCGAAGCGGGGACGCTCGGCGCCGAGCGGATCCTGGCCTGGCTGGATGCCATCGACGCCTGGCGACGCAGCGAGCGGGTGGCGCCTCTGCTCAGTCTGGTGAGCCTGGAGGCGCCGGCGCTGGCCGACGATCTGGCGCTGTCCTGGCGGCTGTCTGCCCAGGTGCTGCCGAAGACGCTGGTAGGGGAGGGCTTCCAGGGCCGCGAACTCGGCGAGGAGCTGGCGCGTCGTCGCCGTGAGGCCATCGAGGCGGCGCTAGCGCCCTGAGCCGGATCAGTCGGCCTGGGAGATCAGTCGTCCGGCCCAGGTGAAGTCGATCGCCCACAGGCGTTGGTCATCGGGTTTGAAGGCGGCCCACAGCGACGCGTAGGTCTCACCGCTCTCGGGGTGGCGGGCCTCGGGCAGCAGCTCGGCCAGGGGCTGGAGCACGAAAGCGTGGTGGGTGATCTCGTCACGTGGCAGGGCGACGCCGTCGTGTTCCCCCGTGCGCTCACCCACGGTGAGCAGGTCGATATCCAGGGTGCGCGGGCTGAACTTGGGGCTGTCCTTGCGGCGGCCGTTGGCGAATTCCAGCCGCTTGCACCAGGCCTGTAGTTCGCCCACCGACCAGTCGCTCTCGAAGGCGGCCACCAGGTTGTAGAAGTTGCGCCCATCCTCGAAGCCCACCGGCTCGCTCTCGAAGACCCGCGAGATCGACAGCTCCCCGAAGGTGTCCGCCA
>PWIZ01000188.1 GCA_003560175.1 Halomonas sp.
GATGGCCGCTTCGCCCCCTCCGGTGAGGGCGAGCCCTACTCCATCATGATCCCGCCGCCCAACGTCACCGGCAGCCTGCACATGGGCCACGCCTTCCAGGACACCATCATGGACACCCTGACCCGCTGGCGGCGGATGCAGGGACGCAACACTCTTTGGCAGGTGGGCACCGACCACGCCGGCATCGCCACCCAGATGCTGGTGGAGCGCAAGATCGCCGCCGAAGAGGGCAAGAGCCGCCACGATCTGGGCCGCGACGCCTTCACCGACAAGGTGTGGGAGTGGAAGCACGAGTCCGGCGGCCAGATCACCCGCCAGCTGCGCCGCATGGGGGCCAGCGTCGACTGGAGCCGCGAGCGCTTCACCATGGACGACGGCTTCTACAAGGCGGTCCAGGAGGTCTTCGTGCGCCTCCACAAGGAGGGGCTGGTCTACCGCGGCAAGCGGCTGGTCAACTGGGACCCGACCCTGCACACCGCCATCTCCGATCTCGAGGTGGAGAACCGCGACCAGCAGGGCCAGTTCTGGCACTTCCGCTACCCGCTGGCCGACGGCGTCACCACCGACGACGGCAAGGGCTACCTGGTCGTGGCCACCACCCGCCCGGAGACCCTGCTGGGCGACACCGGCGTGGCCGTCAATCCGGAAGACCCCCGCTACGCCTCCCTGATCGGCAAGTACGTCGAGCTGCCGCTGGTGGGCCGGCGCATCCCGGTGGTGGCCGACGAGCATGCCGATATGGAGAAAGGCTCGGGCTGCGTGAAGATCACCCCGGCCCACGACTTCAACGACTATGAGGTCGGCAAGCGCCACCAGCTGCCGCTGATCAACGTCTTCACCCAGGATGCCGCCATCCTCGCCCAGGCCGAGGCCTTCGATATCCAAGGCCGCCCGCTGCCCGATATCGACCCGAGCCTGCCCGAAGCCTATGCCGGGCTGGACCGCTTCGAGGCGCGAGCGCGCATCGTCGCCGACATGGAGGCCGCCGGCCTGCTCGAGCAGATCGAGACGGTCAACAACACCTTGCCCTTTGGGGACCGCTCGGGCGACGTCATCGAGCCGCTGCTCACCGACCAGTGGTTCGTGGCCGTGGAGAGCCTCGCCAAGCCCGCCATCGAAGCCGTCGAGAAGGGCGATATCCAGTTCGTGCCGAAGAACTACGAAAACATGTACTTCGCCTGGATGCACGACCTCCAGGACTGGTGCATCTCCCGGCAGCTGTGGTGGGGCCATCGTATTCCCGCCTGGTATGACGCGGATGGCAACGTCTTCGTGGCCCGCAACGAGGTGGAGGCCACCCGGGACTACCTGGTCGAGCTGGCCCACTTCATCGAGCATGAGCAGGGCGACTTCGACACCGCCATGCGCCTGCGCGGCTTCAACCAGCTGCTGGGCAACACCACCGAGCTGACCGACGACGCCCTCAAGACCATGGAGAAGCTGGGCGTGCCACGCCTCACCCAGGACGAGGACGTGCTCGACACCTGGTTCAGTTCGGGCCTGTGGACCTTCGGCACCCTGGGCTGGCCGGAGCGCACCCAGGAGCTGCGCACCTTCCACCCCTCAAGCGTCCTGGTCACCGGCTTCGATATCATCTTCTTCTGGGTCGCAAGGATGATCATGCTGACCCTCAAGTTCACCGGCGAGGTGCCCTTCAAACAGGTCTACGTGCACGGCCTGGTGCGCGATGGCCAGGGCCAGAAGATGTCCAAGTCCAAGGGCAACGTGCTCGACCCCATCGACCTGATCGACGGCATCGAGCTCGACACACTGCTCGAGAAGCGCACCGGCAGCCTGATGCAGCCCCAGAAGGCGAAGGCGATCGAGAAGGCCACCCGTGGCGAGTTCCCCGAGGGCATCGAGCCCCACGGCACCGATGCGCTGCGCTTCACCTTTCTCTCCCAGGCCACCACCGGGCGCGATATCAAGTTCGACATGGGCCGCCTGGACGGCTACCGCAACTTCTGCAACAAGCTCTGGAACGCCTCCCGCTACGTGCTGATGAACGCCGAGGGCGAGGACACTGGGCTCTCACTCGAAGGGCAGAGTGACGAGCCGGCCGAGCTGTCGCTGGCCGACCGCTGGATCCTCTCGCGCCTGCAGCAGACCGCGGCCCAGGTGACGAAGGCCATGGAGGAGTTCCGCTTCGACCACGCGTCGCAAGCGCTCTACGAGTTCGTCTGGAACGAGTACTGCGACTGGTACCTGGAGCTCTCCAAGCCGGTACTCTGGGATGAGGCCGCAAGCAAAGAGGCCAAGCGAGGCACCCGCCAGACCCTGGTGCGCGTGCTCGAGGCGATCCTGCGCCTGGCCCACCCGATGATGCCCTACATCAGCGAGGAGATCTGGCAGCGCGTGGCGCCTTTGGCCGGCACCTGCCAGGGCGAGCACGACTCCATCATGGCCCAGCCCTGGCCGGCCGCCGACGAGTCGCTGATCGACGAGCAGGCGACGCGGGATATCGAGTGGCTCAAGGGGGTGATCGTGGCAGTGCGCAATATTCGCGCCGAGATGAATATCGCTCCGGGCAAGCCGCTGGAGGCGCTGCTCACCAAGGGCGGCCCGGCCGACCGCGAGCGCCTCACGGCCAACCTTCGCTTCCTGGCCAAGCTGGCCAAGCTGGAGAGCATCGACTGGCTCGACGACCCCGCCCAGGCGCCCCTCTCGGCCACCCAGCTGGTGGGTGAGATGGAAGTGCTGGTGCCCATGGCCGACCTGATCGACAAGGACGCCGAGCTCGCGCGCCTCGCCAAGGAGGTCGACAAGCAGGAGAAGCTGATCGGCGGCATCGAGAAAAAGCTGGGCAACGAGAGCTTCGTGGCCAAGGCCCCGGAGGCGGTGGTGGAAAAGGAGCGCGCCAAGCTGGCAGACTTTCAGGCCGCCCAACGGCTGCTGGTAGAGCAGCGCGACAAGATCGCCGCGCTCTAGGCCAACCGCTCCGCACGACTCAGCGGCCCGTCATCGGCGGGCCGCTGTCGTTGATGTCACGTCAGACTGACACCATAGGCGCGCAGTCATGTTGCAGTAATATTACGAAACGCTGTTCTGCCCAAAACCCTTCGCCTAGAATGGGCCGGAACATATACCGACCCGCGACATCACGATGACACAGACTCCCCCCTCCTTCGCCATCGGGCGCCTGCTGCTGTTCAACCTGCTGGGCGCGCTGCTGATTTTCACCTGGCTCTCGCCAGACCTGCGGTTCTGGACCGAGATCGACGACGCCGTCTTCTTCACCACCAACGGCTGGCTCACCGAGGAGAACGGTGCCTGGGTCGGGCTGGTGGCGGCGACCAACGCAAGACTCTTCGACGTGGTCAGCCTGTTCATTCTGCTGGCGATCTACCTGTGGGCCATCTCCCGGGACCCGGTGCGTGAGCAGCGCATGCTGCGCTGGGGCGGCATCGGCATCACCATGCTGCTGGTGGCGGTGATCATGGCCCAGGGGGTGCGCATGGCAATCGACTACAGCCACCCCAGCCCCACGGTGGTCTATCAGGAGGTCAACCTGATTACCGAGATGGTCGATTTCTCCACCAAGGACAGCTCAGGCTCGAGCTTCCCCGGGGACCATGGCGTCAACCTCTTCCTGTTCACCGCCTTCATGTGGCGCTTCGCCGGACTGAAGGTGATGCTGGTGAGCCTGGTGGCCGCGGTAATCCTCAGCGCCCCGCGCATCCTGAGCGGCGCCCACTGGTTCAGCGACGTCTACTTCGGCGCCATCGCCATCAACCTGATCATTGCGCCTTGGTTCCTGCTCAC
>PWIZ01000318.1 GCA_003560175.1 Halomonas sp.
AAAGCCTAAGCCACTACCTGATATTTATCCAGTATTCGCCTTGGCGTTCGCCAAGGCTCGCCGCTTGACTAGCGCATCACGCTACGCGTCGATGCGTAGGATGCGCGGCTGAGTTGCTCAAACGAGCACCCCGCCCCAGAGCGCCACCCCCTGGCGACGCAGCAGCGCGGCGGTCTCGAATAGTGGCAGCCCCACCACCGCCGAGTGGCTGCCCTCGAGTCGCTCGACGAACACCGCCGCCAACCCCTGGATGGCGTAGCCGCCCGCCTTATCGGCAGGCTCGCCGCTGGCCCAGTAGGCGGCGATTTCGTCCTCGGCGATCTCGCGCATCGTCACCCGGGTAGAGACACAGAACGTCATGACACCTGCAGGGCCGCTCACCGTCACCGCAGTGAGCACCTCGTGAGCGCGCCCGGCGAGACGGCGCAACATGCTCGCGGCGTGCTCACTCCCCTCCGGCTTGCCGAGGATCTCGCCATCGCAGACCACCGCGGTGTCCGAGCCCAGGGTGGGCAGCGTCGAGAGGCTCGCGCCGACCAGGGCCTTCTCGCATGCCAGGCGGCTCACGTAGGCCGCGGCGCTCTCGTCTGGCAGCGGCGTCTCGTCGATGTCCACCGGGTGCACCTCGACGGCCACACCGATAGAAGCCAGCAGGTCGCGGCGACGCGGCGAGGCGCTGGCCAGGCAGAGCACGGGGCGGGAGGCGTCGAACCTGGCGGCGTCGGGCTTGGTGGTGTCGGACATGGTGAAGACTCCGGATCAGTCGCGCGACAGGCGCCGCCCCAGGGCCTCGAACAGGGTGGCGAGCCACGGCCAAAGCACGGCGCCGATCAGCGACGGCAGCAGGAAGGAGAGATGGATGGAGAAGGGTCCGAGCAGGGTGCGCAGCCACTGTTCGGCTAGCTGAACGGTGCCCAGCAGCACCAGGATGAGCAACGCCTGCTGGACCAGTGAGTAGGCACGGAAGCGCGGATAGACCAGCGCGCAGAGGAAGGCCAGGAGCGAGAGGATGAGGGCGTTCTGCCCCAGGGTGGCGCCCTCGATCAGGTCGAGCAGGATGCCGAGCACGAAGCCGTGAAAGACGCCCACCCGGTGCGGCGCCTTCATGCACCAGTAGATCAGCATCAGGCCAAGCCAGTCGGGCCGCCAGATCTGCCAGCCGTCGGCCAGCGGCATCACCTGTAGGCAGAGCGCCAGCAGCAGCGACAGCCAGATCCACGGCAGGGCCAGATTGGCAGAAGACGGTACGGCCATCAGCGCGCCTCCCCATCGTCGGGCAGACCGATCAGGGACCGCGCCGCCTCCACGGCCTCGGGGGTAAGCTCGAGGTCCCAAGCCACCTCCTTTACCTCCCGGGCCGGTGGTGGGAAGAGCAGCAGGAAATGGCGCGAGCGCTGCAACTGGGCCACCGGAGTGGCGGTAACCCGGGCGAACGGCTGGCCAGGATCGTGCACCACCTCGGCGACCCGAGCCACCGGATAGCCCGGAGGGAAGCGACCGGCCAGCCCCGAGGTGATCAGCAGGTCGCCCTTGCGGATATCGGCGGTGTCGGGCACATGCAGTACCGTGAGCGCATCGTAGCGGCCGCTGCCCTGGACGATGAAGCGCAGCCCGTTGCGGTTGACCTGAACCGGCAGCGCATGGCTGGCGTCGGCCACCATCAGCACTCGACTGGAGTAGGCCGAGACCGCCGTCACCTGCCCCACCAGCCCCGAGGCATCCATCACGGGCTGGCCCACATAGACGCCGTTGCGTCGACCGCGATCAATCACCATCTGATGGGCGAAGGGGTCCGGGTCCAGGGAGAGCAGCTCGGCGGTGATGAAAGGGACCTCGTTCTGGTCCGACGCCGATAGTAGTTCGCGCAGGCGTACGTTCTCGGCGGTGAGGCTAGCCATGTGCTGCACCCGGTGGGAAAGGGTCAGAATCTGCTCGCGCAGCCGACGATTCTCCTCCAGCAGGGCGCGCTGTTCGGAAAGCGCCAGCGACCCCCAGGTAAGGACATTGCTGGGCATGCTCACCGCCCACTGAACGGGGGCCACCAGGGTAGAGAGCTGGGCGCGCACGGCTTCCATGCGCGTGAAACGCGTATCAACGAACATCAGGGCCGATGCCACCAACACGCACAGGAGGAAGCGATAGCCGGGCAGCGATCCGTCGGAGAACAGCGGCTTGATAGGAAGCCCCCCGGGTCAGTCGCTGGAGAGCAGCTCGAAGGTATGCTGGTCGATCATCTCCAGAGCCTTTCCGCCGCCGCGAGCCACGCAGGTCAGCGGATCCTCGGCGACGATCACCGGCAGGCCGGTCTCCTCCGCGATCAGCTTGTCCAGATCGCGCAGCAAGGCGCCGCCGCCGGTCAGCACCAGGCCACGCTCGGCGATATCCGAGGCGAGTTCCGGCGGCGACTGCTCCAAGGCGTTCTTGACCGCGGTGACGATGGAGGCCAGGGTCTCCTGGAGGGCATCGAGGATCTCATGGGAATTGAGCGTAAAGCTGCGCGGAATGCCCTCGGCCAGGTTACGGCCGCGCACATCGATCTCGCGCAGCTCGCCGCCCGGGTAGGCACAGCCGATCTCCTCCTTGATGCGCTCGGCGGTCGCCTCGCCAATCAGGCTGCCGTAGTGGCGGCGCACATAGGCGATGATCGCCTCGTCGAAACGGTCGCCGCCGACGCGGATCGATTCGGAATAGACGATGCCGTTGAGGGAGATAATGGCGATCTCGCTGGTACCGCCGCCGATATCCACCACCATGGAGCCCTGAGCCTCATCCACCGGCAGGCCAGCGCCGATAGCGGCCGCCATGGGCTCCTCGATCAGGAACACCTCGCGGGCGCCGGCGCCCTCGGCGGACTCCTTGATGGCCCGCCGCTCCACCTGGGTCGACATGCAGGGCACACAGACCAGCACCCGCGGACTCGGAGTGAGGAAGGTGCTCTGGTGGACCTTGCGGATGAAGTGCTGAAGCATCTGTTCGGTGACGGTGAAATCGGCGATGACGCCGTCCTTCATCGGGCGAATGGCGGTGATGTTACCCGGGGTGCGGCCCAGCATGCGCTTGGCATCGCCACCCACCGCAGCAACGCTGCGCATGTTGCCCGACTGGCGGATGGCCACGACCGATGGCTCATCGAGAACGATGCCACGACCGCGCACGTATATCAGCGTATTGGCGGTTCCCAGATCGATCGATAGATCGCTGGAGAACAGCCCCCTCAAGCGTTTGAACATGGAAGTCGTTACCTAGTGCAGTCCGGGAACCCTGTGCGGAGGCAAACGGTATCACCGCGGCCCCCCAGCAGCAAGCAGAGCCCGTGAGCCCTGCCTCTCATGGGCCTGCCCGCGGGTCGTGGTATGTGGTACCTTTTGCGACCTGTTTTCCCTTCGAGGACATCCCGACCATGGCGCTTGAACACGCTGACGTGCTCAGGGCCGCGCATCTCGCCCGGCTTGGCCTGAGCGACGAGGACGCTGCCCACTACCTGGACGACCTCGGCCGCATCCTGGAGATGGTCGACCAGCTCCAGGCACTCGATACCCAGGGCGTCGCCCCCCTGGCCCATCCCCTCGACGCCACCCAGCGGCTGCGCGCCGACGAGGTGACCGAGACCGATCAGCGTGACCGCTTCCAGCGCTGTGCCCCGGCGGTGGAACAGGGCCTCTACCTGGTCCCCCGCGTGGTCGAATAAGCCTTCCCGACGGAGCCCCCGGCCCATGCATGACAAGACACTGAGCGAACTG
>PWIZ01000240.1 GCA_003560175.1 Halomonas sp.
ATCGTCAGGCACTTATTCAGAAACCCCGGCCAATGGTCGGGGTTTCGTCGTTCTAGGGGCGCTCCCCATGAAGAGTCCCGGCCAAGCCATCGTCAGTCACCCATATTCAGTCACCCATATAGAAAAGCCCCGCCCTCTTTCGAGGGCGGGGCTATAGGCGTCCCGCCATCCCGGTCTGGCCAGAGGCCGAGCTGGTGCTGTTTCTGCCTTCAACGCCAGCCCTGGGGCTGGCGTTGCAGTTTGTAGGGAGGCGCTCAGCCGCAGAGCGTCTCGAGGGTCTCCACCAGACTCTCCATCTCATCCTCGGTGCCGATGGTGATGCGAAGGTAGTCGCGCAGCGCCTCGGTGTTGAAGTGGCGCACCAGGATGCCGCGTTCGCGCAGGCCGGCGAACAGCTGGGCGGCGTCAAACTCTGGGTGAGTCACCAGCACGAAGTTGGCCTGGGACGGTAGCACCCGGAAGCCGAGCTTCTCCATGCGGGTACGGGTGCGCTCCCGTGTGGTGATCACCTTCTCGCGGCAGGCTTCGAAGTGCTCGTGATCTCCCAGGGCGGCGATGGCCACGGCGCTGGCCAGGCTGTCGACGGGGTAGGAGTTGAAGGAGTCCTTGACCCGAGCCAGTCCCTCGATCAGCTCCGGGGAGCCCACCGCATAGCCCAGGCGGAGACCGGCCAGGCTGCGCGACTTGGAGAAGGTGCCGGTCACCAGCAGGTTCGGGTGCTGTGCCACCAGCGGGATGGCACTCTCACCCCCGAAGTCCACATAGGCTTCATCCACCAGCACCACGGAGTCGGTCACTCGACCGAGCAGCTCGGCGATCGCCCCACGGCCATGGCCGTGGCCGGTAGGGGCATTGGGGTTGGCGAAGATGACCCCGCCGCTGTCGCCGGTGAAGGCCGCCAGCTCCACCTCATAGTTGGCGGACAGTGGCAATGCGCGCCGCTCGATGCCATACAGCCGACAGTAGACCGGATAGAAGCTGTAGGTGGTCTCCGGCATCTCCAGCGGCCGCTGCTGACAGAAGAAGGCCTGAAAGGCCAGTGCCAGCACCTCGTCGGAGCCATTGCCGACGAAGACCTGCTCGACCTCAACGCCGAACTCCCGGGCCAGTGCCTCGCGCAGGGCGCGGGATTCCGGGTCGGGGTAGAGTCTGAGGTGATCGGTGGGGTAGTCGCGCAGCACGGCACCCACGCCAGGGGCCGGCGGATAGGGGTTCTCGTTGGTGTTCAGCTTGATCAGGCGCTCGCGGGGCTGTTCGCCGGGAATATAGGGCGTCAGCTCGCGCACCCTGGGACTCCAGAACTTGCTCATGGTCGCTCGCTTGTTGGCAAGAGTAGGGGGCTCGGCTCATGGTGACCTGCCGGGAGCAGCCGCGCAAGCCGGTACCGTGCTAGCCTGTGGAGCATTCGCCAATTCGAATCCAATGAGCCCCCCATGACCGCCCAGATCCTCGCCACTCTGCTGCCGGTGTTCCTGATTGCCGGCTGTGGCACCCTCTATGGTCGCTTTCGCACGCCAGATATCCGCAGTATCAATACCCTCAACATGGAGCTGTTCGTGCCCATGCTGGTGTTTGCGGTACTGGCCGATGGGCAGGCACCGCTGGAGGAGTACGCCGGGCTGGCGATCGGCGCCGCGGTGATCGTGGTGGGCTCCGGGCTGCTGCTGTGGCCGCTGGTGAAATGGCTGAAGCTGAACCCGAAGACGTTCCTGCCGCCGATGATGTTCAACAACTCCGGCAATATGGGGATTCCACTGCTGCTGCTGGCCTTCGGCGAGGCGGCGCTACCCGCGGCGGTGGTGCTGTTCATCGTCGAGATGTTGCTGCACTTCTCGCTGGGGCTCTGGATGCTCAGCCCCGGGACGCCACTATGGCGAATCCTGCGTATGCCCATCGTGCTGGCCAGCATCGCAGGGCTAGCCGTCAACCTGACCGGCGTGCCGCTCCCCAGCTGGCTGCTGGAAGCCCTGCATATGCTGGGTGGCGTGTGCATCCCGCTGCTGCTCTTCGCGCTGGGCGTGCGCATGCTCGATATCGACTTCGGTGACTGGAAGACCGGCATGCTTGGGGCGCTACTCTGCCCCCTTTCCGGCCTGGTGCTGGCCGCCCCGCTGATCTGGCTGCTGGGACTTTCCGGCTTGCAGGCCGCGGCACTCTGGGTGTTCGCTGCGTTGCCGCCGGCGGTGCTCAACTATCTGGTGGCCGAACAATATCGTCAGGAGCCTCACAAGGTGGCCTCCCTGGTGCTGATTGGTAACCTGGGTGCGCTGGTGGTGATGCCGGTGGTGCTGGCTCTGGTGTTCGGGCATGTCTATCCCGGGGTCGGCTGAAGCAGGCCGGGTGGCTGGCAGGCTGTCCGCCAGTAGCGTGAGAGGTTATGCTGTCAGTCAGGCCGCCGTGAATGACGGTGTCATTGCCCACTGCTCAGGAGGAGACACATGCAAATCAGGACCCTGCTTGCAGGATCGGCCATGCTTGCGCTGCTGGCCGGCTGTGCCGCCGGCCCGGCTCCTGGCCCCGACGCCCCTGGCGCGCAGGTTGGTGAAGAGCGCTACCAGGGCACCCTGCCGTGCCGCAACTGTGACGGTATCGATCTCGATGTCGTACTGATGGGCGACGAACAGAGTCAGCCCCAGGAGCGTACCTTCACTCTGCAGGCTTCCTACCGTGCACACCCCCAGGATCCGCCCGACGAGAACTATGCGGGCAACTGGGAGGTGCTGAACGGCACTGCCACCGAGCCGGACGCTACCGTCTACGAGCTGACTCCGGACGGCGAAGGCCAGATCTATTACTTCCTGCGTCTCGACGAGCGGACCCTGGAGCTGATCGACCCCCAGCGGCGTCGCTTCCAGAACAGCGAGATGCTGCAGTTGCAGCGTCTGTAATCGCCGGCGCTTAGTTTGCAGAGGGCGGCCGCTGGGCCGCCCTCTGCGTTTGATCCCCCAGAGAGGCGAGGAGCCATGGCCAAGGCAAAGAGCGCCTTCGTCTGCACCGAGTGTGGTGCCGAGTTCAGCAAGTGGCAGGGGCAGTGTACAAGCTGCCAGGAATGGAACACCCTCAGTGAGGTGCGTCTGGCCCCGGCGCGCCCCGGTGCCGGAGGGGCGGTCGGAGGCGCCACTGGCCGCAGCGGCTATGCGGGCGTTCTGAGCCGGGAGGTAGTGGATCTGGCCAACGTGGACCTCTCCGAGGTGCCCAGGTTCTCTTCCACTTTCGGCGAGTTCGATCGGGTGCTGGGTGGCGGGCTGGTGCCGGGCTCGGCGGTACTGCTGGGCGGCAACCCCGGCGCGGGAAAGTCGACCCTGCTGCTGCAGACCGCCTGCAAGCTGGCCCAGTCGCGCCGTGTGCTCTACGTCACCGGCGAGGAGTCGCTCTCTCAGGTGGCGATGCGCGCCCACCGCCTGCAGCTGCCGGTCCAGGGTCTGAAGATGCTGGCCGAGACCAGTGTGGAAACCATCCTCGCCGTGGCCGAGCGCGAGCGGCCCGATGTCCTGGTCATCGACTCCATCCAGACCATGCACCTGGAGGACATCGCCTCGGCGCCGGGCGGGGTGGCCCAGGTGCGGGAGTCCGCCGCCGCGCTGACCCGCTTCGCCAAACACTCCAATACCGTGCTGCTGCTGGTCGGCCATGTCACCAAGGACGGGTCTCTGGCGGGCCCCAAGGTGCTCGAGCATATGATCGACGCCTCCCTGCTGCTGGAAGGGGGCGCCGACTCCCGCTTCCGCAC
>PWIZ01000228.1 GCA_003560175.1 Halomonas sp.
ACTCCGGTGATGATGTCCTGGACCAGTTTCTGTGCACCGAAACCGATAGCCAGGCCCAGCACGCCCGCACCGGCGATCAGCGGGCCGATGTTGATGCCGATCTCGGCCAGCACGATCATCGTGGTGATGGTCACCAGGGCGATGGCCAGGGCGTTGCGGAACAGCGTGAGCAGGGTCATGGCTCGGGCCGAGGGGACTCCGCCACCGGTCTCGGGGTTGAGCTTATGCTCGATCAGGCTGGCCAGTGTCAGCCACACGCCGATGGCGAACACCAGAATCATCGCCACGCTGAACAGTTTGCCCACCAGGTTGCTGCCCGACTCGGAGGCGTACCAGGCCGGCAGGTTGAAGGCGCCCCACGCGCTGAGCACGAGCATGGCCACCACGATCAGGATGATGGTGCGGATCACCCGCAGGGCGTTGGGCACGTAGCTGTTGAGGCGTGCCTCGAGCATTGGCAGCTTGCGACGCAGATCATCGGAGAGAGTGATGCGCCGGCCGATGGTCTGGGTCAGGAAACTGGAGATCAGTAGGCCCACCACCACCGCGGCGATGGTCTTGAGGGTGGCGAAAAGGACGAAGGGCAGGGCATCCACCGGACGGGTCAGGGTCACCACCAGCACCATGACGAAGTAGGCCAGGGCGAACAGGTGCCAGGTGCGTGCGAAGAGCTGCAGGCTCACCCGGCTGGCGGCCATGGTGGCGCGGTCGGCCTTCTCGTTGATGGCAGCGCACAGGCGCAGGCGGTTCTTCATGACCACCGCCACGGCATAGAAGAAGGCTCCGAACATGATCAGGGTGCCGACACCCTGGCCCAGGGCCGGAGCGACGTAGACGTTGATCAGCGGCACCACCACCATCAGACCGTAGCCGATCAGGCCGATCAGACGTGCTATCCAGCGATTCCAGTAGGCGGCCTCGATGGAGGTAATGGGCAGCAGGCGTAGTCCCTCGTAGCGGGAGGCGAATAGCATGCGTACCCCCGCCTTGAGCAGCTCGATGACCAGGAAGGCGTTGAGGAACAGCGAGGCACGCGTGGAGAGCTCGCCGGTCTCGCCGATGGCGAAGGTGGCGACCAGATTGCCGCCCAGGTAGGCGAGGGCCACGATCAGCACGTCGACCAGGGCAGCCAGGGCCACGCAGATGATCAGTCGCAGCACCGGGGTGAGCCCCTCGCCGTTCAGCGACCACTGGCTGATCCCGTTGAACAGCGCCTTGGCCATGCGGCGGAAAGCGACGAAGAGCGCCAGGGTAGCCAGAATGACCAGGCCCAGGTTGATGGTGGCGCTGGTAAAGGCCTCCATGTCGAAGGTAGTGTCCAGATCGCCGCTGCCCATGGTGCGCAGCACGTCCAGGGCGTTGCCAAGCTGGCCGCCGATGTCGTTGGCCACCCGGCTGGTGATCTCTGCCAGCTGGCGGGGCAGCGATACTGGCGCGTCTTCCTCCGACAGCGGCTCGGTGTCGGAGGCGCCGGCCATGCCGCGCAGCTGTTCGATCAGCTGCTGGCGGGTCTCGTCGTTCTCGAGAAGGTTGGCCAGGGTGGCGTTCGCCGTCTGGCCGCCCGCATCGGCCGGCTGGGCCTGTACCGGTCCGGCCAATGCCAGCAGAGCAACCATCAGCCAGCCGAGCATCAGGGGTAGGGCTCGCATGGGGTTCACGCTGTGACCTCCGTCTCTTGGCGTGTGAGCAATGTGTCGTATCAGGGTCGAACGATGGATAGCGCTTACGGCATGATACGGACTTTACCCGGCGACCACGACCCGGGCCTTGGCGACGGCGCCGCGCAGGTCATGCATATCCTTGGCGGCGTGTGATACTGACCAGGCGTCTGTCGGGACGCTGCACCTGGCAAGCAAGACGAGGGGGAGGAAGCCTATGGGGATCAGCCTGCTGTTGGTGGCGGCCGGAGGGAGTCTGGGGGGCATGGCACGTCTGGCGATGGGCAATGCGGTGAGCCGACGGCTCGGCACCACCTTCCCCTGGGGAACGCTGGTGGTCAACCTCAGCGGTGCCTTGCTGATCGGCCTGCTGGCGGGCCTGTTGGGGCTGCCGCAGCCCGGTGAGGAGAGCCGCCCCTGGTCGCTGGCGGCACTTGGCCTGCTGGGCGGCTATACCACGGTATCGTCGTTTAGCCTGCAGACCCTGGCCCTGTGGCAGCAGGGGCGGGTCAGGGCTGCCCTGGGCAACGTGGTGGCCACCCTGGGGGCGGGGCTCGCCGCGGTGGCCGCCGGGGCCTGGTTGGCGGGAGGCCTGGCATGATCGACTGGCGCTCCTATGTGGCGGTGGGGGCCGGTAGCGCCCTGGGCTCCTCGTTGCGCTACCTGGTCGGTCTTGCCCTGTTCGCCCTGCCGGGCCCCTGGTTTCCCTGGGCGACGCTGGCGGTCAACGTGCTGGGCTCCTGGCTGATCGCGCTCTTCGCCGCCCTGGCGTCCGGGCGCCTGCAGGGCCGGATGGCGCGCTGGCAGCCCTTCCTGGTGGCCGGTTTCTGCGGCGGCTTCACCACCTTCTCGCTGTTCGGCCTGGAACTCATGCAGCTGCTGGCCCAGAGTCGTCCGCTTGCCGCCTTCTGCTATGGCCTGGCCAGCCTTCTGCTGTGGCTGGCCGCTGCCTGGCACGGCCATGGGGTGGGGCGGCGACTGGCCGCCACCTGAGTCACTCGGGGAGCCGCCAGCTGTCGGGGCACTCGGCGGCGGGATAAAGGCGTTGGGCAGTGGTGGCGTTGCGTCGCTCGGCCACCCGGGTGCGGCCGCCATCCAGGGTCTCCAGCAGGGCCTCGTCGGGATGGCGCACGGTGAGCAGCACCAGGCCATCCTGGCGGGCCACCGAGAAGCGCTCTGTCAGCGCCTCCAGCGCGGGTGCAAGTCTCTCCGGCTGGTTGTCGACCACCAGGCGCAGGCGCAACGCCTCGACGTCGATCAGGTTGGCATGAAGTCCGGCCTCGGCGAACCGTGTCAGCACCTTGGCCATCAGCGCCTCGTCCACGAAGCTGCCGTCGCTTGGGCTCACCTCCAGCAGCAGCTGGTCGTCGCGGAGCATGCAGGCGGGCAGGGTGTCGCCCTCGCCCCGCTCGGGCCCGATGATGCTGGGCGCCGCCTCAGGCTCGAGGAAGGAACGTACCGTCAACGGAATGCCACGGCGCTGCAGCGGGGCCAGGGTGCGGGGGTGGATCACCTTGGCGCCATGCCAGGTTTGCTCAAGGGCCTCCGCATAGCTGAGCCGGGCAATCTGGCGGGCATTGGTGAAGCGCCGCGGGTCGGCGTTGAACAGCCCCGGGACATCCTTCCAGATGGTCAGCTCGTCGGCGTCCAGGGCCTCGGCGAGGATCGCCGCGCTGAAGTCAGAGCCCTCGCGGCCCAGGGTGGTCATGGCGCCGTCCGCGGTGGCGCCGATGAAGCCCTGGGTCAGCAGTACCTCGTCGCCTGCCTGCGCGAGGGACGCGATTCGCTCACGGGTCGCCTCCCAGTCGATGTTGGCCGCCTGATGGCGGTCGTCGGTGAGGATCAACTCCCGGGCATCGCACCAGCGGGTAGCCACGCCGATCTCGTTCAGCCAGGCGGCCACCAGGGCGGTGGAGAGCAGCTCGCCGACGCCCACCGTCTGGTCATAGTGGAAGGGGAAAGGCGTCTCCCGATGGGCGTGGTGAGCGGCATCCAGCTCGGCCAGCCGCTGCTCCAGCTCGTCGCCCACGGTGGACCCCGGGCCGAATAATTCCTCGGCCACCGCCAGATG
>PWIZ01000297.1 GCA_003560175.1 Halomonas sp.
ACAGTGACGTCGACGCCGGACTCCTTGAGGTTGTTGGCGTGGGCGTGCCCCTGGGAGCCGTAGCCCACGATGGTGACCTTCTTGCCCTGGATGAGGGAGAGGTCGCAATCCTTGTCATAGTAAACGTGCATAGTGAAGCTCCTGGAACGTTGGTGATGTGGGTGTCAGCGTTGATGGCCACCCGCCCCGTCTGACGCGGGGCCGGGTTCTCGGCAGCCGATGGGAACACCATACGCCAGCCCCTCTGTTGCGTAAAACGCGATATTTGCAACGTGACATGCCATATCATGCAATACTCTCAGCATGGACATGCGACCC
This sequence comes from Halomonas sp., assembly GCA_003560175.1. Classification (GTDB taxonomy): domain Bacteria; phylum Pseudomonadota; class Gammaproteobacteria; order Pseudomonadales; family Halomonadaceae; genus Halomonas. The sequence goes on from PWIZ01000297.1 coordinate 319, forward strand.
CTCAAGCACTTCCTAGCCCTGGCCAACACCCTGCACTTCGGCCGCGCCAGCGACGCCTGCCACGTCAGCCCCTCGACCCTCTCCCGCTCGATTCGCCAGCTCGAGGAGAACCTCGGCGTCTCCCTCTTCGAGCGCGACAACCGTCACGTGGCGTTGACCCGCCAGGGCGAGACCTTCCAGACTTACGCCCGAGAAGCTCTCGAGCAGTGGGAGCAGCTGCGCCTGTCACTGCAGAGCGAGGCGCTCCGACTCACCGGCGAGATCAGCGTCTACTGCTCGGTGACCGCCAGCTACAGCTTCCTCTACGCGTTGCTCAGCCAGTTTCGCACCCACCACCCAGGCATCGAACTCAAGCTGCATACCGGCGACCCCGCCGAGGCCATGGCACGGGTGCTGGCCGGTGAGGAGGACATGGCGATCACCCCTCGTCCGCGGCGCACCCCCGAGGCGCTGGCCTTCAAGTCGCTGACTCGGGCGCCGCTGGTATTCATCGCCCCCCAGCAGGCGGCCGCCTGGATTCCCTCCACCCCGGAGTCACCCAGCACCGAGCAGTGGTGCGAGGTGCCGATGATCCTCTCGGAAGCGGGCCTGTCGCGGGAGTTCGCCGACACCTGGTTCAAGGCACTGGGCGTGACGCCAAGGATCTACGCCCAGGTGGCGGGCCACGAAGCGATCGTCAGCATGGTAGGACTGGGATTCGGCATCGGCGTGGTGCCGAAGATCGTGCTCGACAACAGCCCGCTTCAGGAGCGGGTGCGGGTGCTGCCGGTGAAGCCGGAACTGCCCCACTACGATGTGGGCCTCTGCGTGCTGGAGCGACGACTGAAGAGCCCACTGATCCGGGCGCTATGGGACGAGGTGCAGGAACGCTGAGCGCGCGAGGCCTACGGGGTCAGACCGGGCGAGTCATAAGACCTGTCATGTTGCACCTCGCGTGCCGATTTAGCACCGTCGGCCTGACCCCGTAGAGCACGAAGGCCGCCCCTAGGGGCGGCCTTTGCGGTCTGGCATCCGTCCGATCTACAGCGAGAGCACCTTGTCGCCGCGGGCAATCCCCGAGACCCCGGTACGCGCCACTTCCAGGATTCCCACCGGCGCCATGGCCTGCAGGAAGGCGTCCAGCTTGCCGGCATCCCCGGTGATCTGCACGGTGTAGAGACTCGGCGTCACGTCGACGATCTGGGCGCGGAAGATATCCACGGTACGCTTCACCTCATCACGGGCCGCTCCCAGCGCCTTGACCTTGACCAGCATCAGCTCGCGCTCGATGTGGTTGCCTTCGGTGAGGTCGACCAGCTTGACTACGTCGATCAACTTGTTGAGGTGCTTGGTGATCTGCTCGATCACCCGATCATCGCCCACCGTGGTCACGGTCAGGCGCGACAGGGTCTCGTCCTCAGTGGGCGCCACGTTCAGCGTCTCGATGTTGAAGTTGCGCTGAGAGAACAGCCCCACCACACGAGACAGGGCGCCCGGTTCGTTTTCCATCAGAATCGAGATGATATGGCGCATCAGGTCCGCTCCGTCTTGGAAAGCAGCATGTCACGCATGGCGCCCAGGGGCACCTGCATCGGATAGACGTGCTCGTGCGGGTCGACCGCAACATCGAGGAACACCAGCTCGTGCTTGTCGGCAAAGGTTCTCTCCAGTGCCGGCTCGAGCTGGTCGAGGGTCTCGACCTTCAGCGCGGTGAAGCCATAGGCCTCGATCAGTTTCTGGAAATCGGGCAGCGACTCCATGTAGGAGTGAGCATGGCGAGACTTGTAGTTCAGGTCCTGCCACTGGCGCACCATCCCCAGCGAGCCGTTGTTGAGGTTGACGATCTTCACGCCACCACCGAACTGCTTACAGGTGGAAAGCTCCTGCATCATCATCTGGAAGCTGCCCTCGCCGGTCACGCAGATTACCTGCTCGTCCGGGAAGTTCTGCTTGATGCCCATGGCCGCAGGGAAGCCAAAACCCATGGTGCCGAGACCGCCGGAGGTGATGAAACGGTTGGGCTTGTCGAACTTGTAGTACTGGGCCGCGAACATCTGGTGCTGGCCCACATCCGTGGTCACGTAGGCCTCGCCACGGGTCACCCGACACAGCGCCTCGATGACCTCCTGGGGCTTAATCGCCTCTCCGGATTTCGAAGGCTCGTAGAGCTTGCCCGCGCGCTCCTCGCGCCAGCTGTCGATCTTCTGCCACCACTCAGTCAGCGCTTCGGGGTGGGCAATCTCCTTGCCCTGCACCAGGCTGATCATCTCGCTGATCACGCTACCAGCCGGCCCCACGATGGGCACGTCGGCCCGCACGGTCTTGGAGACCGAGCTCGGGTCAACGTCCACATGGATGATCTTGGCCGTGGGACAGAACTTGGAGGTATTGTTGGTCACACGGTCATCGAAGCGCGCGCCGATAGCGATGATCAGATCCGCATGGTGCATCGCCATATTCGACTCATAGGAGCCGTGCATGCCCAGCCAACCGAGACACTGCCGATCACTCTGCGGGTAGGAGCCAATGCCCATCAGGGTCGTAGTGATAGGGTAGCCCAGCCGCTTGACCAAATCGGTCAACCCCTCGCTGGCCCGCCCCGAGACAACGCCGCCACCGGTGTAGAACACCGGACGCTTGGCCTTGAGCATCATCTCCACGGCCTTCTTGATCTGGCCGCTGTGGCCGCGGGTCACCGGATTGTACGAGCGCATCTTGACCTTCTTCGGATAGACGTACTCGTAGCGCTCGGTGGGGGCGGTCATGTCCTTGGGAATGTCTACCACGACTGGACCCGGGCGACCGGTGGCCGCCAGGTAGTAGGCCTTCTTGAGCACTTCCGGGATCTCGGACGGGTGCCTGATCGAGAAACTATGCTTCACGATAGGGCGTGTGACGCCGATGATATCGGTTTCCTGGAAGGCATCGTCACCGATCAGGTGGCTCATCACCTGACCGCACAGCACCACCATCGGTATCGAATCCATGTAGGCAGTAGCGATGCCGGTGACGGCATTGGTGGCACCGGGGCCGGAGGTCACCAGCACCGTGCCGGGCTTGCCGGAGGCCCGGGCGTAGCCGTCAGCGGCATGGGTGGCGGCCTGTTCGTGGCGCACCAGAATGTGCTTGACCTTGTCCTGACGGAACAGGGCGTCATAGATATGCAGCGCCGCGCCGCCTGGATAACCATAAATGTATTCAACGCCCTCATCCTGGAGGAATCGGGCGATCATGTCCGCGCCTGAAAGCAGTTCCACTGATGTCTCTCCCCTGGAGGTCTCGAGTGCGATCCGTGTCTCGAATGCGAAACACGGGGTCGAGTGCGGCGGTATGCCGCTGCCGGACACGCCGGCACCTGATGCCAAACCCTGGCAGTAAGGGCCCTGTTGGGGCCTGCACTCTCATTCGGGACCGTTGATCCAT
>PWIZ01000279.1 GCA_003560175.1 Halomonas sp.
GCGCCTCCAAGGCGGCGCTCAACGCCTTCGGCAAGTCGCTGGCCATGGATCTCAAGCCCCGCGGCATCGCCGTGGTCCAGCTCCACCCCGGCTATGTGCAGACCCGCATGGTCAACTTCGGGGGGCTGATCACGCCGGAGGAGGCCGCCGCCGGCATCGCCGCGCACACCGAGGCGCTGACCCTGGAGACCACGGGCAGCTTCTGGCATAGCAACGGTGAAGCGTTGCCCTGGTAGCCTGTCGCGGCGCCTGGGGGGGTAACCTGCCAGTGCTGTTCGGTCTGGCCGGTGTGATTGCCACAGTGTTTCTGCTGCCCACGCTCACCGCGGCCCTGGCGGTCCTTCTGTCTATGGAACTACGTACGCAGTGACGCCGCCTCCCAGGCCGTTTGAAGACGAGAGGCGGTTTCGCACCTCCTTGGCGCGTTCTGTCGAGTCCGCCTACGGCAGCTGCACTGGCAATAAGCATAGTGGTAATCGCCATGATGGCAGTGGACTCCGAGTCGGCTATCGATGAGTCGACTAACATGTTGTTTTGTTTTCATTACTACTGAATTAGGTATGGCGTATGCAATGTCTCTCCGGACAACCAACGGAGAGACATTCATGACAGTGCATGATTCGGAAGCCTTGTCTGGCGGGGGGCGGTCGTCATCTGCCGGCTACCTGACCCGCCGTCACTTCATGCAGGCGCTGGGGGCCGTCGGCGGGGCGGGCATGATGATGTCCGGCCTGTCGGCTTTCGGCATCGGCATCGCCTCTGCCCAGGATACGCCCCCCGCCCTGAGCGGCGAGGGCAATGGCAAGAGTGTCGTCATTCTGGGGGCTGGTCTTGCCGGCCTCGTCGCAGCCTATGAACTGGGCAAGAAGGGGTATCGTTGTCAGGTTCTCGAAGCGCGTGGCTATGCCGGGGGCCGGGTTCAGACGGCACGTGCCGGATTCGTGTTGCCTCAGCTGGGACAGCAAGATGAGGTGTGCGACTTCGATGAAGGCGAGTACTTCAATCACGGGCCCTGGCGCATTCCCTACCATCATCGTTCCACGCTGCACTACACCCGAGAGTTCGGCATTCCTCTGGAGATCTTCGTCAACCACAACGAGGCGGCGTTCGCCTACCGTGACGCGGCGGGGCCCCTGAGTGGCAAGGCGGTTCGACAGAAGGAGATCATTGCCGACATGCGCGGGCATGCGGCAGAGATCCTGGCCAAGCATGTCGACCAAGATGCCCTGGATGTACCGCTGACCCAGGAGGAGCGCGAGAAGTTTCTCGAGTTTCTGGTGGGCGAAGGGCATCTGGAGCGCAGCAGCCTGGACTATCTCGGGACGGGGGGGCGAGGCTACCTTCAGGAGCCCGGCGCAGGGCTGACTCCCGGCGAGGCTTCCACGCCCCATAGCCTCTCGGCGCTCCTGCAGTCGGATCTGTACGGCATCGTCAGCTCGGTCAGCGGCTTTACCCAGCAGAAGACCATGTTCCAGCCCATTGGCGGGATGGACAAGATTCCCCAGGCCTTCGAAAAGGCACTGGGAGGTGCCGTCACCTACGGTGCCCAGGTCACTCGCCTGCAGCAGAGCGAGGAGCGGGTTTTGGTCGATTATCGCAACCGGACGACCGGTGAGAGCCACCAGGTGGAGGCCGACTACTGCCTCTGCACCATCCCGCTGTCGGTACTTCGGGGCATCGAGAATGATTTCTCGGCCGAGTTTCAGGGGGCCATGGAAGCCGTGAGTTACACCCCGACCTGCAAGCTGGCGCTGCAGATGAAGAGACGCTTCTGGGAAGTCGAAGACCATGTCTTTGGCGGCCACTCCTTCACCCATAACAGCGGGACTGGGAACATCAGCTACCCCTCGACCGGATGGCAGGGGCAGAAAGGCGTACTGCAGGGCGTCTACAACTTCGGCTCCAATGCCGCCCAGTTCAGTGCCCTCGACAAGGCGCAGCGTATCGAGAAGGCCCTGAGCGTGGGCGAGAAGATCCATGCCGGCTATCGCCGGGATTTCGATACCGCCTTCAGTACGGCCTGGCACCTGGTGCCGGAAAACCTGGGGGGGTGGGCCAGCTGGTCCAGCGAGGCACGCGAGACGAGTTATCCGTTGCTCAATGAACCCCAGGGACGGGTGCTGCTGGCTGGTGAGCACCTCAGCTATATGACGGGGTGGATGGCAGGCGCCATCGAATCCTCCTGGCTGCAGATCGAGAAGCTCCATGAGTTGGCGATGGAGGCCGCATGATCCGGCAATACCTTCGCCGCTCGGGAGCGCGGCCCCTTGCCTCGACGCTTCTGCTGACCGGACTGCTGACATCGGGATTTGCCACCAGTGGTCAGGTCGGTGTCGTCGGGGAGACCGGCTATCAGCAGAACTGTTCGGCCTGCCATATGGCCAACGGCGAGGGGATTCCCGGCGCCTTTCCCCCACTGGCCGAAAGCGGCTTCGTCGCGGGAGATACTAGAGAAGTTCTGAGAGTCATCGCCTACGGCCGCGCCGGTATGCCGGCCTTTGGCAGTGAGCTTTCTCAAGAGCTATTGGCCGATATCGTCATCTATATCCGCGAGCACTTTAATGCGATTCCCACCCACCTGACGGCTGAGGATGTCCAAGCCGTCAAGGTGTCATCAACTGCCAGAATGGCAAGAGAGGATTGATCATGAAACTTCGTCAGATTGCAGGCACCGCTTTCATGCTGACCGCACTGAGCGGTATGGCCCACGCCAGCAGTATCGAGCGTCATGCGATTCCCGACTCGGATTTCCCCATCCTGCAGGCGGTGACCCTGGAGAACGTCGAGCTGACCTACTTCAGCGGTACCGTGCCGCGGGCCGGCGAGGACGGTGAGTTCGGTGATACCGAGTCGCAGACCATTTCCGTGCTGGAGCGCATCAAGGCCGCTATGGAGCGCCGAGGGCTGGATCTCGGCGACGTGGTCAAGATGACGGTCTTCCTGGTGCCAACCGAGGAGACAGGCCGCATCGACTTTTCCGGCTTCATGGATGGCTACACTCAGTACTTCGGCACCGACGAGCAGCCCAATCTGCCGACTCGCTCGGTAGTGGGGGTCGCCGACCTGGCCAATCCCGAATGGCTGGTCGAGATCGAGGTGGTGGCTGCCCGCACGCCCTGAGGGCGCTGGTGAGCAACGTTTCCATTCCATCCATCCCTCGGGGATAACCCACTCCTCGAGGGATCTGTTCCGTCCGGTTCATCGGCACCTGTTAGTGCACATAGCTCACCGGCCGATCCACGCCACCAAGTGGGTCTCGCCCGGAGCCGCCACCGTCAGCCGAGGCTGATCACGCCCAGCAGCACGGCAGCGGCCAACGCCCAGAGATAGAACGAGAAGACCTTCATGCGGGCGCGGTAGAGGAAGTAGAGCACCATGCGCAGGGCCAGGGTGCCGACGGCGGCAGCGACCACGAAAGCGGTCACCATCACCCCGTAGTCGAGCTCGCCGAGACCGCCGTTCCGGGCGACTTCTATGCCTTGTACGGTGGTGGCGGCGAAAATGGTGGGAATCGCCAGAAAGAAGCTGTACTCGGCGGCCCAGCGTCGTTTCAGCCCGCCCAGCAGGGCGGCGGAGATGGTCAGGCCGCTGCGACTGAAGCCCGGCAACAGTGCGCCGTTGATCCTAGGGAAGTAGACATCCGTGATCATCAGGATCTTCAGGGTATTGTCGCCCGCCCAAGCGCAGGACAGCGGGCGCTGCAGGAGCGCAGCGGAGTGCATCGCCCGCTCGGCGTGTTCGGCTTGGATCTGGCGCGCTATGCTGGAAACGAACGAGCCACTCTATCTTTCTGGACCCAAGGAGAGCGCCCATGCTGGATCTGATCTCTCACCCCGCTGAGCATGTTGTCGCCATGAAAGTGGGGGGTGTGGTGACCGGCAGCGAGCTGCAGCACGCCATCGATGCCATCGAGGCTGCCAAGCAGGATCATCCGGTGATCAGCCTGGTGGTCGAGGTCGACAACCTGCGTTTCATGACCCTGACCGCCCTGCTCAAGGACGTGGGATACGGCCTGACCCAGCTCAGCGACCTCGAGCGCTACCATCGCGCCGCCGTGGTCACCGATCAGGCGTGGATCGAGCATATCGCCCATCTGGAAGAGCAGCTGTTCAAGGCCGTGGAGATTCGCACCTTTCCCCTGCACGACCACGCCGCCGCCATGCTATGGGCTGCCGAACTGCCCACCGGCGCTCACGAGAACCCCGAGGAGGACGGCTACCACGGCGCCTGATCCTGCCTCCCCTCGCGCCAATGACAACGCCAGCCTGCGGCTGGCGTTTTGCTATCCGCATTTCGCGCATTGATCTCCTCCCCTCCCTTCACGCTAGCGCGACTCAGGAAGGGGATTCCCTGACGGGTGCCAGTCCGATCGCTCGGGTAGCCAGTTCCTGCTGCTGACGGCCTTACTGCACCGTTCACTTCACAGGCGCAACGGGCAGGTCCTGCCCTGACAAGCTCTCGTGGGCTCTGGCCAACACATTGCGGGCACCGACAACGTCAGCGTGCGCCGTATGACCGCAGGCCTGGCAACGGAAGAGAGCCCGAGTCGGCCGATTGGCCGCCTCGATATGCCCGCACCCGGGGCACGTCTGACTGGTGTGCCGGGCTGGCACGGCGATCAGTAACCCACCTCGCCAGTCCTGCTTATAGGTGAGCTGGCGCCGGAACTCGAACCAGCCCTGGTCGAGGATCGCCTTGTTCAGCCCCGCCTTCTGCTTCACCCGCTTGCTTGGTGCCGCCAGGGTGCCCTTGGCGGAGGCCGACATATTGCGCACCCGAAGATCCTCGACGGCCACCATGGCGTGGTTCTGGCTGATAGCGGTCGAAAGCTTGTGGAGGGTGTCACGTCGTGTATTGGCGGCTTTCTGGTGCAAGCGGGCAATACGGGCTTTCTGTTTCTTCCAGTTCTGGGAGAACCGGACCTTGTGCTCGAGTCGGCGCTGCGCCGTGGCGATACGCTGTTCCAGCTGCCGGAAGCTGTTGCGTCCGGTGTGGGCGGTGCCGTTGGAGTCCACGGCGAAATGCGCCACGCCCATGTCCAGGCCCACCGCTGAGGTGGCGGGATGCCGAGGCGACTCTGCTAACTCAATCTCGACCTGGAAGCTGACGTGCCAGCGGCCGCCATCGAGACCCACGGTGCAGTTGGTGATCTTTCCCACCACCGGTCGTGACTGGCGAAAGCGGACCCACCCCAGACCAGCGGGCAGCTTCACGCGGCGATGATCCAGCCGGCCATGGTGCCATATCGCGGCACACGCTCCCCGCGCTCCCATGCGGCGAGGCATTCGGCCAGTGCGTGATTCCAGACGAAGCGCGCATGACCGGCACGCACCCGGAGCCGCGCCTCTTGCGAAGGCGTCGGGTCAAGCCGGTACTTCAAGCCAAACTGTCGCTTCATCAAATCCTCATTTTACGCACATAGTAGCCGCAACGACGTGGCTCGCCAGTGAGCCTTCTGCTCACGCCGCATTCCCCCGCACACCTTGGCCGGTGTGGGTACCTTGCGGATTCTGGATGGTCAGGCAAAGTTCAATGAGCTAGGGTGGTGATATTGCCAGCGGCCAGCAGGGAAGAAGGGGCAGGGTATGAAGAAGGAGAGGCATGGCAGCGGCAATAATTGATCGGTATCGGGCGACGAGATGGCAGGCGCTCAAAGCTACGGTATTTGCAGCAGCCCGATTTATCGGTGGTCCGACATTTCGGCGAAGAGCCGCTGTCGCCCCAGGCCGTGTGGAAACGCTCTGAGAGTCTCTCTCCGGCCAAAAATTGATCAAAAATGGCGTTCTCTCGCTCATTCTGAGGTATCTCCATTGATAAAGCTTCTCCAGATTTCGCGTACGGACGCCATCCTCCGATCGGCTCGGGAGTTTTCGCACAGCCTGGACCCAAAGCGGCCGTTCAGGATAATGCAGCAGGTATGAAATTTTGGATATATAGCCAAACGTTAGTTAATAGGATTAGGGAATAAAGGCTTGCGAGAACCTTGGAAGGCTGCATTTTCCGGACAGACGTGCCGACACGTTCACCCAATCATAGAAAACGCCGTCTAATAACTGGTCAGGTGCTCTAGAGCGCAGGCGTTCAATGGCGCTTAGGAAAACTTCCAATGTCGTATGCCCGCATCATCGCCCTGACATCGCTTGCTATGGTTGCGTTTGCAGGTAATTCACTGCTCTGCCGGATCGCACTCAAAGACACTAGCATCGATGCGGCGAGCTTTACTGCCATTCGGTTGATTTCCGGTGCAGTGGTTCTGTGGCTGATTGTGAAAATGCGGAGTGGCACATTTGCAGGCGGTGGCAACTGGTCGTCGGCATTTGCATTGTTTGCTTATGCTGCCGGATTTTCTTTTGCCTATGTGAGTTTGTCAGCGGCAACCGGTGCGTTGCTACTCTTTGGCGCTGTCCAGACGACAATGATCGGTTATGGCATATACGCGGGAGAACGGTTGCGGACGCTGCAGATCATTGGTTTGTTTCTCGCTCTAGCAGGACTGGTGGTCCTGTTGTTGCCGGGGCTCACGGCACCGCCACTCGTTGGCTCCGTATTGATGCTAGGGGCTGGGGTTGCATGGGGGATCTACTCCTTGCGCGGGAAAGCTGCAGGTGACCCCATCAGGGTAACAGCGGGAAATTTTCTGCGCGCCGTTCCAATCGCAGTAGTGCTGAGCTTGATAATGTTGAGCGGTTCATCACTGGATGCTGCTGGATTCTGGTACGCAGCTTCGTCGGGTGCGCTTGCATCCGGAATAGGCTACGTCATCTGGTACACAGTATTGCCTGCACTGAAAGCCACCAGTGCTGCGACGGTGCAGCTCAGTGTTCCGGTCATTGCGGCTGCGGGCGGTGTCGTTATGCTGGGCGAGTCCATATCGTTTCGGTTTGTATTGGCGTCCATAGCTATCCTCGGTGGTATCGCACTGGTTATTCTGGAGAAAAAAAATGCTAACGACGCCCAGCAAACCGCTCCAACGGACCGTCCGTAAGCGTGAGGCTGCTGAGCTAAAACATTATATATCAGGAAAATCTCAATGGCCGCTCTTGGCCCCCAGCCGCCATGCACATAGCGACAGTTTCCCGCCAGTGTCAGGAGTCTCACCGGGCCCTGACGCCAAGCTCGTGCAGCTTGCGAAACCACTCGTCTCGCTTCGGCTCGCTCATCGCCTCCACGCTGCCGATCAGCGTCTCGCGCACCGGCGACAGGCCGACAAAGCCGAGGATATTGCGCTCCAGGGATGTCACGCTGTGCGCCCGGTAGAGGTGACGGTAGACCATCGCTGGCATCAGGGTGATCCTGGATAATCACGCTGCAGGGTAATCAATAGAACGGTGCGCAGGGACATAGGTAATCATCGGTGTGTGGTGATTTCGTTATGCGCATAGTTGCATATCGAGTGGGTCGGGGCCTTCGTCGGCACCCTTGCCCCGGGGTGCTGGGTGGCCAACCAGTTGGGTCTCTGGTGAAGGGGGGCAACTCCCCTGTCTGGATGGCAAGGCTACTGTTAAGCCTCGTCGGCGCGCACACGGACATAGGAACCCGGGGCCTCCTCGATGGGTGGATAGTGCTCTCCACCGGGTGCGCGGGCGGGCACCTGGCCACCGCCGTGTCGCTTGACCCAGCTGCGCCATTCCGGCCACCAGGAGCCCGAGTGGTGGGTGGCCGAGGCCAGCCAGCGCTCGGGATCGCGAGGCAGACGGCCATAGGTCCGGTAGCCATACTTCGTCGAGCCGGCCGGGTTGATGACTCCCGCGATATGACCGGAGCCGCCGAGGAGAAAGCGGGGTCGCCCGCCCAGCAGGTGCGCGCCGCGGTAACAGGACTGCCAGGGCGCGATGTGATCCTTCTCGGTCGCCACGAAGAACGCCGGAATGCGCACCTTGCTCAGATCGATGGCTTCCCCCGCCAGGGAGATACCCCCGGGTTCGGCGAGGCGGTTCTCCAGGTACATGTTGCGCAGGTAGAAGCTCTGCATGCGCCGCGGCATGCGGGTGGAGTCAGAATTCCAGTAGAGCAGGTCGAAGGCCTGGGGGTCACGGCCGAGCAGGTAGTTGTTGATCACGAAGCCCCAGATCAGGTCGGCGGACTGCAGCAGGTTGAAGGCGTTGGAGAGATGCGTGCCCTCCAGGTAGCCGCGTTGTTCCATATGCTGTTCGATATAGCGGATCTGCTCCTCGTCGATGAACACCTCCAGCGGCCCCACCTCGCTGAAGTCGAGCAGGGTGGTGAAGAAGGTGGCGCTCTGGACCCGCTCATCCCCCCGAGCGGCCTGATGGGCCAGGGTGCTGGCCAGCAGGGTGCCGCCGATGCAGTAGCCGATGGTGTTGAGCGTCTCCTCGCCGGCGACTTCCGCCACCACATCCATGGCCTTGAGGGTGCCCTGGGTGAGGTAGTCGTCGAAGGCCACCTCGGCATAGCGTTCGTCCGGATTGACCCAGGCGATGACGAAGACCGTCATGCCCTGTTCGACGGCCCAGCGGATGAAGGAGCGCTGCGGGGTCAGGTCCAGGATGTAGAACTTGTTGATCCAGGGCGGGACGATCAGCAGCGGCCGGCGGGCGACCTCCTCGGTGGCCGGCGCGTATTGAATGAGCTGCATCAGCTCATTCTGGTAGATGACCTTGCCCGGGGTCACCGCGATGTTTTTGCCCAGCTCCAGCCCGGCCGAATCGCTCTGCTTGATGCGCAGCAACCCCTCGCCCCGGGCCAGGTCCTCCATCAGGTTGGCCATGCCCTGCAGCAGGTTGGCGCCGCCGGTGCGCAGTGTGGCCTCGATCACCTCCGGGTTGGTGGTGGCGAAGTTGCTGGGGGCGAGGGCGTCCATCAGCTGGCGGGCGTAGAACTCGACCTTCACCCGCTCGTCGTGGTCCAGCTCCTCGGTGACCTCATGCACCCCCTTCAACCACTGCTCGGCGGTCAGTTGGTAGGCCTGGCGGAGCATGTCGAAGAAGAGGTTCTCCTCCCAGCCCTTGCCCTTGAAGCGCTTGTCTCGCGGGGTGGGCTCGAGGACCGGTGATGGTGCCTCGCCGGACAGGCGCAGCAGGGTGTTTTTCCACAACGTCGCGTAGCCTTGCCACAGCTGCTGCTGGAGCTCCAGGGCGCGCTGCGGATGCAGCAGGAACTGCTGGCTCAGGCTGGTCATCGCCTTGGCGGCTACCGCCGGGTCGGGCAGGGTGAAGAGGTCCCCGCGCTTCTGGCGTTCGAGCCAGCCCTGCCAGGCCTGGGACGACCCGGTCGACAATCGCGCCAGGGCCTCGGCATAGCGCCGTGCCATCTCGTCGGGTGGCGTCTCGCGGGGTGGTGTCGCCTGAACGCCTGGCTTCGCTGACGACGATTTCTGGTCATTCATGGCCTTGCCCCTTGGTGAGTGCTCCTCGAAAGCGGCGTCGTCCGACCCAGGGCCGGAGGCCGGCCGACAAACCATGGCCGATGCGCTGCGCTTATCTGCCGCCACTTGCCGTTTCAGTATCGTAGGGACTGGGTGAGACGCAACCGTAGCGGCTTGCCTGGGGTGTGGTCCCTTGGTGTCGGGCCCTTGGGCCGCCTTCCCGCTAGGCTTGGGGTGAAGGGGCAAGGAGTCTTCGAGGAGGCGCTCATGGCCGAGGCCTACCACGGCGGCCTGCCCGAGGCGCTGCGGCGTGAGACCCTGGCCCGGCTGCCCGCCGACCTGCGCCGGGTGGTGGATACCTTCACGGCACGCTTTCTTTCCGATTGAGGGAGAGGCGGGAACCCTTCCGCCGCCTGCTGCGTCCTTGTGGTCGCCGGGGCATGCCCCGGCGACTCGCAACCTGCAGAGCACGGGAGGATGTCATGATCATTGCACGCTGGTACTGTCAGGCCCGCTTTGGGCACAAGCAGGAGCTGCTTGCGAAGACCCAGGAGTGGTGGCGCACCATCGGCCGGGATATTGGCCAGACCGACTACACCATTACCACCGGCAGCATCGGCGCCGCCGAGTCGGTCGTCGCCGTGGACCTTCGGGTGGCGGACATCGCGACCCTGAGCGCCCAGTGGGACAAGCTCGCCGAGCGCTCCGACCACCGGGAGTGGGGCAAGGCGATCGAGCCCTTGGTGGTCAGCGGCTCGACCCGCTGGGAGATCTACCGCGTGGTTGAGTGAGGGAGTCGGTCTCCGGCTCGACCCTCAGCCGAATAGCCTTAGATGGCTTATCGCAAAGGCGGTCCCAATCAGTGCGCCGGCCACAACGTCGCTGATGTAGTGCAGCCCCAGGCCGACTCGCGACAGGGCGATTAGCAGGGTCAGCGGCATCAGCAGCGGTAGCAGCCAGGGGGCATGGGCAGCGGTCAGTACACAGAACATGACTGCATGCATGGTGTGGCCGCTGGGGAAGCTGTAACGATCGCGGGCGGGCTCGCCGCAGCGAATGCCGAAGGTGATGAAAGGCCGCTCACGACACAGTCGTGTCTTGATCAGCCGATACAGAAGTACGGCGACCAGCGCCGTTGCCGAGTACTGCAGCAGGTAACTCATGCCCTCGCGGCCGTGAAGCCTGGGTTGTGCGATGATCAGCACCACCCAGGCGGGCCAATCGCCAAGCTTGCTGGCCAGGCGCAGGGTGGTAAACCAGGGGCGGTGGCGACAGAGGCTGGTGAAGCGCTGGCAGAGCTGCCATTCCAGCAGGTCGAGTCGGTCAAATACCGCAGGAGTACGTGGTGGCATGGGGAGTCTCCCTGGCGTGTTCGAGCACTGACAGAAAACGATCGGCAATGGCCGACCAGCGGCACGTCAGGGCCCTCTGGCGAGCGGCTCGGCCCAGGCGTGCGTAGCGTGCGGGATGTTGGCACAGGGTGGCGGCAGCCTGACGGAAGCTTTCGTCATCGCCGGCGGTGATGGTCATGCCGCTGACGTTGCTGTCGATCAGTTCGGCAGCCGCCGCATGGCGATAGGCGAGCACGGCAAGGCCGCTGGCCATGGCTTCCATCACCACGTTCCCCCAGGTCTCCGAGAGCGAGGGGAACACGAAAATATCGGCGCTGGCGTACTGGCGTGACAGCGTCTCGGCAGGCAGAAAGCCGGTAAAATGTGCCTCGGGGAGCGCTTGCTCCAGCGCCTTTCGTCCGGGGCCGTCGCCGACGATCACAAGCGCCATATCGGGCCGCGCCTGGCGCATGGCTATGAAGCTCTCCTGCAGCAGCGTGAGGTTTTTTTCACAGGCCAGGCGCCCCGCGTAGAGTGCGACTGGACTATGTTGGTCAACTCCCCATTGGCGCCGCAGGGCAGGATCGCGGTGGGTGGGCGAGAAGCGCTGGCCGTCGATACCTCGTCCCATCACCGCCAGGCGCTGAAAGCCCTGTTGGCCTAGCGCGTCGGCCTGCAGACGGGTGGGGATCAGCGTGGCCGCGCAGCCGTTGTGGAAGTGGCGTAGCGTGGCGCGCATGACGGGCGCCAGCCAGGGGACTCGATAGTCGTGGCAGTAGTGGTCGAAGTTGGTGTGCCAGCCGGCGACGACGGGAATCGACAGGCGCCGAGCCGCCCGCCTGGCCGACCAGCCGAGTGGGCCCTGGGTGGCCAGGTAGACCACATCGGGACGCTGCTTCTGCCACAGGCGCTGAATGCGGCGCGTCGCCGGAAGGCCGAAGCGCACCTCTGAATAGCCGGGCAGCGGTACCCCGCCTACCTGCAGTTCGGCCTGCATGCCGGGGGCTCGATGTTGGCCCGGGATTGGTCGGCGGGGCTGGGGCCGCACCAGCTGCAGTGCGACCCCCCGCTCCTGCAGCTCCCGGCTCAGCTGATTCAGGGTGTGGGCGACACCGTTGATATCGGGGGACCAGGTCTCGCTGACCAGACAGATACGCATGAGCTTCTCGTCGTTACCGACCCTTGAGGGCGCTTGCTGATGATATTGCCGTCAGGCGATGACGTGTCGGCGACAGTGGAGTGATGAAATCGTGACAGCGGTTGCTGGAGAGCGGCCGCCGAGGTGACGAATTGCTGAGGCGTTAGTGGATAGGCCCTTAGCCGGCAATCGGCAGCCGCTTGAGGCTGAGTACTGTCAGCGTCACCAGCGGCGTGACGTCCCAGTTACGCGTTCGTGACCCGACGACGGGCTCATTCTGGTAGCGCCGGGGTCGTGAGTGGTAATTTGAAGGAACCTGATATCAGACAAGCGAGCAACCGACGTCCCGGTGGTCAGGGAAAGGTTTTCTGAGAAGGCGTCGAGAGATAGCGGCGAGAGGTGGTGAATGGCGAAGCAGCGAGCTCCACACCTGGTGGTGTTTACCGGAGCGGGGATCAGTGCCGAGAGCGGTATCCAGACCTTCCGGGCCGAGGACGGCCTGTGGGCCAATCATCCGGTGGAGGAGGTGGCCACGCCCCGCGCCTGGCGGCGGGATCCGGAGAAGGTGCTGGCGTTCTACAACCAGCGTCGCGATCAGGTGCGTCGTGCCCGCCCCAATGCCGCCCACAAGGCGCTGGCGGCGCTCGAGAAGCAGGGCTTCCGGGTCAGCATCGTCACCCAGAACATCGACGATCTCCATGAGCGGGCCGGCTCCCGCCAGGTGTTGCACCTGCACGGCGAGATCCTCAAGGCCCGCTCCACGGTGGACCGTCGCATGCACTATCCGCTGCCCCGTGGCGGCATCGAGCTGGGCGACATCTGCGACAAGGGTAGCCAGCTCAGGCCCGACGTGGTCTGGTTCGGCGAGGAGGTGCCCCACTTCCTGGATGCCTGTGAGCTGGTCAGCGAGGCGGACCTGCTGCTGGTGGTGGGCACGTCGCTGGCCGTGATGCCGGCGGCTTCACTGCTGCAGTATGCGCCGCTGGATGCCCCCTGCGTGCTGGTGGACCCGGAAGCGGAGCTGCTGGCGCCGCCGGGCGTGACCCGGCTCAGCCAGCCGGCTGGCAAGGGGGTGACGGCGCTGGTGCGCCACTGGAAACGCGAGGGGCGGCTCTGGGTGCCGGAGATGGTCCTCGAGTCGTGAGGACCGAGGTCTGAGTGGCCAGGGCAAGCAGCGACGGCCGGCGCGATGTTCCGGGCTGAGCCCATGTTAGAATATCGCTCCTCTTTTGCACCCTGAACAGGCCGCCATGCTGGACCATTCCTTCCACGACCCCGTTTCCCAGGTTGCACGTGATCCCGCTACCGGTCATCCGCGTCCGCCGCGGCGTGAGTTCAAGTCCCGCGGGAGCTTCGTGGAGCGCTGCCCCGGCTGCAACCTGCCCGAGCTGAACTGCCTCTGCCCCTATGCGGTGAAGGCAGAAAGCGAGGCGCGGGTGTGGCTGATCACCCACCCCATGGAGCATCACAAGCCCACCAACACCGGGCGGCTGATCCGCGACGTGCTGCCGGACACCGAGGTCTTCACCTGGTATCGCACCGCGCCGGACGAGCGGCTGCTGGCGCTGCTGGAGGACGAGCGCTACGCGCCCTTCGTGATCTTTCCCGACGACCAGCCCGACTACGCCAAGCGGGTAGTGGGCATCGGCGCCGTCGAAGAGGCGAAACGGGAGGGGAGGGTTCCGGTGCTGATCCTGTTGGATGGGACCTGGCGCCAGGCGCGGCGCATCTTCCGCAAGAGCCCCTACCTCGACCGGCTGCCGGTACTGCCGCTGCGCACCGAGCGGCTGACCCGCTACCGACTGCGCAAGCCGGCCTCCGCCGAGCATCTATGCACCGCCGAGGTGGCCGCCGAGCTGCTGCGCCAGGGGGGCGATGTCGACGCCGCCCTGGCCCTGGACGATTACTTCGATGCCTTCAACGAGAGCTACGCCGCCAGCCGTGGCTTCGAGAAAATCGAAGCCCCGACGGCGGCGATGCGGCGCCTGCTGGCCCGCAAGACCTGATCGCCTCAGGCCGTACCGCTACCGAACAGCGCCCCGGCGATCCGGAAGCCGGCGATCCAGGTGCCGGCGGCGGAACCCAGGGTAGCCAGCATGAACACCAGCAGAGTGCGCGACACGCGGTTACGCCACCAGCCCTTCAGCTCGGTGACATCGTGGCGCAGGGTGGAGAAGTCGCGCACCTTGGGCTTGCGCAGATAGAGCTCCACCCCAGCGGCCACGAAGCCGGCGCCGATGGTGGGGTTCAGCGAGGTGAGCGGGGCGGCGAAGAAGGTCGCCGTCACCGTCAGGGGGTGAGCCAGGGCCACCAGAGTGGCGGCGGCCGAGAGCACGCCGTTGATCAGGAACCACTCGCCCACCAGCTGCCAGCCCAGCTCGGTGTTGCGCGAAAAGCCAATGGCAAAACCGGTTAGTACCAGCACGGTGATCAGCC
>PWIZ01000325.1 GCA_003560175.1 Halomonas sp.
ATGACGAGATCGAAGCACGCATTCAACTCGACTCTGACAAGCACATCCCATTTCCGTTCAGTGAGGTCGCCTTCGATTTTCAGAGGCTGGGTCTCAACGCTCGCTATGCCGATCAGCAGGATGTGCTGTTGGTGGCATGCCGCCAGCAGGATGTCAGTCAGCTCACCGATGCGCTGCTCCAGGGAGGGCTGACCCCCGAGGCGGTGGATGTGGAGACCTTCGCCATGGAGCGCGCCTTCACCGAGGTGCGTCATCAGCTGCCCCAGCTGGCCGGCGAGGATGACTGCGTGGCTCTGGTGGACATCGGCGCCACCATGAACACCTTCCATGTGCTGCGCGAGGGGCGGGTGGTCTACAGCCGGGATACCGTGTTCGGCGGCCGCCAGCTCACCGAGGAGATCCGCAACCGCTACGGCCTGAGTCTCGACGAGGCGGGCCTGGCCAAGAAGCGTGGCGGCCTGCCTGAGGACTATCAGCGCAGCGTGCTCGCCCCCTTCATGGATACTCTGGTGCAGCAGGTCGGACGCTCCCTGCAGCTCTACTATACCGCCGGCCGCAAGCAGGAGGTGCGCCGCATGGTGCTGGCCGGCGGTACCGGTATGCTGCCGGGCCTGGCCGAGCGGCTGGCCCAGGAGAGCGGCATGGAGGTCTCCATCGCCAATCCGCTGGCGCGGATGAAGGTCAACAGTCGCATCGACGTGCAGACGCTCTCCGGTGACGCTCCGGCACTGCTGACCGCTTGCGGCCTGGCAATGAGGTCCCTCCCATGACGATCGAAATCAACCTGCTGCCCTGGCGGGAGGAGCTGCGTGCCCGCCGCAGCAAACGCTTCTTCGTGACTCTGGGAGTGGCGGCGGCGCTCGGCCTCGGGGGAGGCTATGGCCTGACCTGGCACTATGAGCAGCAAGCCGCTTCTCAACAGCAGCGCAACGCCCATATTCAGGCCCAGAGCCGCCAGCTCGATGATGATATTCGCGAGGTCAGCGAGCTGGAGACGATCATCGCGGAGATGGTCGAGCAAGAGCGTGTATTCACCGGGCTGCAGATGGGGCGCACCCAGACCGTCCACGTGCTCGGCGATCTGACCACCAGCCTGGTGGACGGCGTTTACTACACCCAGCTCAATCGCCAGGGTGATCGTCTGCGCCTGGCCGGTCTGGCCGAGAATAACCGCCAGGTCTCCGACCAGCTGCGGGCCCTGGCCGCCGCGGGCTCCTTCACGGTGCCGGTGCTCTCGGAGGTGGAGGCCGAGGGGGACGGTGAACGGCGCCGCTTCAGCCTGAGCATGAGTCAGCAGCTCCCTAATACAGTGGCAGAGAATGCAGTGGGAGAGAATGAGGAGAGCCAGGCGTCGGTGGAGGAGGGGTCATGAGTCTCAAGGGAGAGATGCGCCGCTTGCGCGAGCTGGACTGGGGGGAGCTGGATATCAAGGAAGCCGGCGTCTGGCCCTGGTCGCTGCAGCTGCTCTGCTGCCTGCTGCTGCTGGGGGTGACCTTCTTCGGCATGCACTGGTACCTGGCGGCCCCCGCCAAGGAGGAGCTGGAGCGGGTGCGCGGCCAGGAGGCGCAACTGATCCGTGACTACCGCAGCAAGGCGGCCCAGGCGGCCAACCTCGAGGCGATGCGCGAGCAGATGGGCATCCTCGAGTCGCGCATGAGCGAGCTGCGCGAGATGCTGCCTACCGGCGCCGAGGTACCGTCGCTCCTCGATAACATCAGTGAGGCGGCGATCGATAACCAGCTCGCCATCGACTTTCTCCGGTTGCGTGATCCGCTGGCAGATGAGCATTACATCGAGCGTCCCTTCGACATTCAGGTCAGGGGCGACTATCACCGCATCGCGACTTTCCTGGCGGATGTGGCCAGCTTGCCGCGTATCGTGACCCTCCATGACATGACGCTAGTGGCCGATGATGGCGACAGCCAGCGCCTGCGACTGGCGTTGCTGGCGCGGACCTACAGCTATCGCCAGAGTGAGGAGCGCGCGCAATGAGCCATGCCAACCGTCTTTCGGCGGCGCTGGCCGCCGCGCTGCTGCTTAGCCTGGCCGGATGTGCCGATCCCCAGCTGGGGGCACTCGATCGTGAGCTTGCCAATATTCGAAACAATCCTGGGCCGACAGCCGATGTGCAGCTGCCTGATATTCCTGACTATGAATCCGCGCGCTATCTAGCCTCGGAACAACGCAGCCCGTTCGTGCCACGCCAGGTCGATGAGCAGCGCGCAGCGCCCTCGGAGGGGAGTCTTGCCCCGCCGGTGGATCGCCGGCGTGAACCATTGGAAGCGTACGATATCAGCGAGCTCGAACTGGTGGGGACGCTCACCGTGGGGGGGCAGCCTTCGGCCCTGGTGAGGTCTCCCGAGGGGCAGGTGCACCGTCTACGTGCAGGTAGCTACCTCGGAACCGACCACGGCCGCATCGTGGGCATTACCGAAAGCTCCATCCTGCTAGTTGAGCTGGTGATGGAGCGAGGTGAGTGGGTAGAGCGCAGCAGGCAGGTCTCACTCTGATCAGTATCGGGATTCAAGACACGTCATCGTCACGCAAGACGTGATGAACAGTGCGTTAGGGGGAAGGGAACAATGCTAACAATCATGAAGCACGGATTCGTGACACTCTTGCTGCTGGCGGTCTCCGCCGGCGCTCTGGCGTCCTCTTCCCTGGAGGGGCTCGACTTCCGGCAGGGCGCCGGGGGTGAGTTGGAGATCGACCTGTCATTTTCCGGCCCGGTGCCCGAGGTGCGTGGCTATCGTCTGGACGACCCGGCGCGGCTGACCATCGACCTGATGGACACCACCAACCGCCTCGACCGGCGCAACTACGCCCTGGGCATCGGCGGCGTGCAGCGGGTTACCGCGCTGGAAGCAGGCGCACGAACCCGGCTGGTATTCGATCTCGAGGGTCCGCTGCCCTACAACACTCGCGAGCAGGGCAATCGCCTGCGCCTGGCCATCGGCGGTGGAGCGGCTGATCTCGGGGTGGCACAGGCACAGGCATCAGCGTCAGCGCCGGCGGCAGAGGCCAGCGAACCGGCTCCCAGTCGGACCGTCGCGAGTGGCCCCAGCGTTCAGGATATCGACTTCCGCCGCGGCGAGGGCGGCGCCGGGCGCCTGGTCGTCACCTTCGACCGCGCCGGGGTGGATGCTCGAGTCAGCGAGAGCGGGCGCAACCGCATCACCGCCGAGCTGCGCGGGGTGGAGCTGCCGGCCTCGCTGGATCAGGTCTACGACGTCAGCGACTTCGGCACCCCGCTGCGCCGCGTTACCCCGCGGGTGGGTCGCAACGGCGTGACCCTCGATATCGAAGGCACCGGCGAGTACGCCATGGTCTCTACCCAGAGCGGCCGCCAGCTGACCATCGAGGCCCAGCCGGTGACCCAGCAGGAGCGGGACCAGCGCGTCCGCGATCAGTTTGCTTATACCGGTGAGCGCATCACCTTGAACTTTCAGGATATCGAGGTGCGCTCGGTGCTGGCGATCATTGCCGACTTCACCGGGCTCAACCTGGTGGCCAGCGACAGCGTCCAGGGCCGGGTGACCCTCAACCTGGAAGACGTGCCCTGGGACCAGGCGCTGGATCTGGTGCTCAAGAGCCACGGCCTGGCCAGCCGCCAGGAGGGCAACGTCATCGTGGTGGCGCCGGCTGGCGAGCTGGCCCAGCGCGAGCAGCTCGAGATCCAGTCCCGCGAGCAGATGGAGACCCTGGCGCC
>PWIZ01000385.1 GCA_003560175.1 Halomonas sp.
AAAAATACAACAACCTTCTGGAGGAAGCCCTCATGGCTCGCATGACCGCCGCTGAAGCCGCTATCCATGTGCTCAAGAAAGAAGGCGTCGATGTCGCCTTCGGGGTGCCCGGCGCCGCCATCAACCCCTTCTACGCCGCCATGCGCCAGGTGGGCGGTATCGACCATATCCTCGCCCGCCACGTCGAGGGCGCCTCCCACATGGCCGAGGGCTACACCCGGACGAAGGCCGGCAACATCGGGTTATGCATCGGCACCTCCGGCCCCGCCGGTACCGACATGATCACCGGGCTCTATTCGGCCAGCGCCGACTCCATCCCGATCCTCTGCATCACCGGCCAGGCGCCCCGTGCCCGGCTGCACAAGGAGGACTTCCAGGCGGTGGATATCCAGGCGATCGCCGGTTCCGTCACCAAGTGGGCGGTCACCGTGATGGAGCCGGCCCAGGTGCCGCGCGTCTTCCAGCAGGCCTTCCACCTGATGCGCTCCAGCCGCCCGGGCCCGGTGCTGATCGACCTGCCCATCGACGTGCAGATGAGCGAGATCGAGTTCGATCCCGACACCTACGAGCCGCTGCCCGCCTTCAAGCCCCGGGCCACCCGGGCCCAGGCCGAGAAGGCCATCGCCATGCTGCAGGCGGCCGAGCGCCCGCTGATCGTGGCCGGCGGCGGCATCTTCAACGCTGACGCCAGCGACCTGCTGCTCGAGTTCGCCGAGCTCACCGGGGTGCCGGTGATCCCGACCCTGATGGGCTGGGGCGCCATCCCCGACGACCATCCGCTGATGGCGGGCATGGTGGGGCTGCAGACCTCCCACCGCTACGGCAACGCTACCCTGCTCGCCGCGGACTTCGTGATGGGCATCGGCAACCGCTGGGCCAATCGCCACACCGGCAACGTCGAGACCTACACCAAGGACCGCACCTTCGTGCACGTGGACATCGAGCCGACCCAGATCGGGCGCATCTTCGGGCCGGACTACGGCATCGTCTCCGACGCCCGGGCGGCGCTTGAGCTCTTCATCGAGGTGGCCCGGGAGCTCGAGGCGGCCGGCCGGCTCAAGCGCCGCGGCCGCTGGGCGGAGGAGTGCCAGGAGCGCAAGCGCACCCTGCTGCGCAAGACCCATTTCGATGACGTGCCGGTCAAGCCCCAGCGGGTCTTTGAAGAGATGAACCGCGTCTTCGGCCGCAACACCCGCTACGTCAGCACCATCGGGCTGTCGCAGATCGCCGGGGCCCAGTTCCTGCACGTCTACCAGCCGCGCCACTGGATCAACTGCGGCCAGGCGGGGCCACTGGGCTGGACCATCCCGGCGGCCCTGGGGGTGCGGCGCGCCGACCCGGAGGCCGAGGTGGTCGCCCTCTCCGGCGACTATGATTTCCAGTTCATGGTCGAGGAGCTGGCCGCCGGCGCCCAGTTCAACCTGCCCTGGATCCACGTGCTGGTGAACAACTCCTACCTGGGGTTGATTCGCCAGGCCCAGCGCGGCTTCGACATGGACTACTGCGTGCAGCTCTCCTTCGAGAACATCAACTGCCCGGAGATCAACGGCTACGGGGTGGACCATGTCTCGGTGGTGGAGGGGCTGGGCTGCAAGGCGCTGCGCGTCACCCGGCCCGAGGAGATCGCCCCGGCGCTGGAGGAGGCTCGCCGCCTGATCGACGAACACCGCGTGCCGGTGGTGGTGGAGGTGATCCTGGAGCGGGTGACCAATATCGCCATGGGCACCGACCTGGACGGGGTCAACGAGTTCGAGGCCCTGGCCGAGTGCCACGAGGATGCGCCCACCTCCATCGCCGCCCTGACCTGAGAAACGATAACGACCCAAGGAGTTTGCCATGCCCAAGTTTGCCGCCAACCTCAGCATGCTGTTCACAGAGGTGGAGTTTCTCGACCGCTTCGAGGCCGCCGCCAAGGCCGGCTTCAAGGGCGTCGAGTACCTCTTCCCCTACGACTACCCGGCCGAGGAGCTCAAGCGGCGCCTGGACGCCAACGGCCTGACCCAGGTGCTCTTCAACCTGCCGGCCGGCGACTGGGCCGCCGGCGAGCGCGGCATCGCTTGCCACCCGGACCGCGTCGAGGAGTTCCGCGAGGGCGTCGAGCGGGCCATCGCCTACGCCCGGGTGCTCGGCAATACCCAGGTCAACTGCCTGGCCGGCATCCAGCCGGAAGGCGTCAGCGACGACCAGGCGCGCGCCACCCTGGTGGAGAACCTGCGCTTTGCAGCCGAGAAGCTCGCGGCCGCCGGCATCCTGCTGATCGCCGAGCCCATCAACACCCGCGATATCCCCGGCTTCTTCCTCAACCGCACCGAGCAGGCGCTGGCGATCTTCGACGAGGTGGGCAGCGACAACCTCAAGCTGCAGTACGACATCTATCACATGCAGATCATGGAGGGGGACCTGGCGCCCACCATCGAAACTCACCTGGCGCGCATCGCCCACGTGCAGATCGCCGACAACCCCGGTCGCCACGAGCCCGGCACCGGCGAGATCCACTACCCCTTCCTGTTTGCCCATCTGGACCGGCTGGGCTACCGGGGCTGGGTCAGCGCCGAGTACAAGCCGGCCGGCCGCACCGAGGAAGGGCTGGGCTGGCTGGACGCCGCCCGAGGCTGAAGGACTGAGGCGTTCTCCGACGCTGGCGATCCCCTTGGGGTCAACTGCCTGCCGGTATCTCGGCACTACTTTGCCAGCGTTGGCGGACCCCTCAGGGGCGACCTCGGCGCCTGTTGAGGCGAACCTGCCGCCAACGCCCAGAAAGATATGGGGACTCCCCGGGGCTGACCCCAAAGCGGCCATGCCGCCGACATAACAAGAGACCAGAGGAGAGCAAGTATGAGCAAGATCGGATTTATTGGCCTGGGCATCATGGGCCGCCCCATGGCGGGCCACCTGCTGGACGCCGGCCACGAGGTCGTCACCGTCAGGCGCGGGAAGCTTGACGCCACCCTGGCCGAAAAGGGCATGCGCGAGCTCGAAAGCCCCGCAGCAGTGGCCGCCGAGGCGGAGGTGATCATCACCATGGTGCCGGATACCCCGGACGTGGAGGCGGTGCTCTTCGGCGAGAATGGTGTCATCGAGGGCCTGACGCCCGGCACCCTGGTGATCGACATGAGCTCCATCGCCCCCATCGCGACCCAGGGCTTCGCCAAGCGTGTCCATGAGGCTGGCGGCGAATACGTCGACGCCCCGGTCTCCGGCGGGGAGGGCGGGGCCATCAACGCGGCCCTGACCATCATGGTCGGCGCCACGGAAGCGGGCTTCGAGCGTGCCCGGCCGATCCTCGAGGTAATGGGCAAGACCATCACCCATATCGGCGGCCACGGCGCCGGCCAGACCTGCAAGGTAGCCAACCAGATCGTGGTGGCCCTGACCATCGAGGCGGTGGCCGAGGGCCTACTGTTCGCCTCGAAGGCCGGCGCCGACGTGGCCAGGGTGCGCGAGTCGCTGCTCGGCGGCCTGGCCCAGTCGAAGATCCTCGACGTCCATGGCGCGCGCATGATCGAGCGTACCTTTGATCCGGGCTTCAAGATCAAGCTGCACCAGAAGGACCTCAACCTGGCGCTGGAAGGGGCCCGCAGCCTCGACCTCGCGCTGCCCGGCACCGCCAACGCCCAGCAGCTGTTCCAGGCCTGCGCGGCTCTGGGCGGTGCCGACTGGGATCACGCCGGCATCCTGCGGGCGCTGGAGACGCTGGCCGACCACGAAGTCGGCCAGGCATGAGTCGGTCCGCCGCGAGGAGCGCCCATGACCGCGATCCCATCGCTGGAGACACCGCCGTGGCGGCGGTGCATCCCCGATGCCTTGCTCGAGGAGAGCCTGCCCGAGCCCCCCCCGCCGGACGCACCCTGATGGTGGGCGCCGGCAAGGCCGCTGCCGCCATGGCCGCAGCCCTGGAACGCGCCTGACAGGCGCGTCATCCCGAGGCGCCACTGTCGGGGCTGGTGGTGACCCGCTATGGCCATCATGTTCAAGGGCATGCTGAGCCCTGTGAACGCATCGAGGTGCTCGAGGCCGCTCATCCCATACCCGACGATCTGGGCCAGCTTGCTGCCCGGCGCATGTTCGAGGCCGTCACGGGCCTCGGCGAGGCGGATCGGGTGATCGCCCTGATTTCGGGCGGCGGTTCGGCGCTGATGAGCCCCGGGTGCTGGCCCGCGCCAGCTCCGAGGCGTCGGGCGTCGACGTGCGCCTGCTGGACGATTACCTGTCACGCAATGACGCGTATACTTTCTTTAATACGTTCGACCGGCTGATCGTGACCGGGCCGACGCGCACCAACGTCAACGATCTCCGTGCCATTCTTGTCTTGCCGAGGACACCATGACGCTTCCCCCCCACGCTCCCATCCATGACCCCATCCGCCGTACCAAGATCGTCGCCACCCTGGGTCCAGCCAGCGACCCGGAGGGCGTGCTGGAGGCCATGATCGCGGCCGGCGTCGACGTGGTCCGCCTCAACTTCTCCCACGGCAGTGCCGACGACCATCGCCAGCGCCTGGTGCGGGTCCGCGAGATCGCCGATCGCCTAGGCAGAAGCGTCGCTGCACTCGGCGACCTCCAGGGCCCCAAGATCCGCATCGCCCGCTTCCGCGAGGGCGCCGTCGAGCTCGCCGAAGGCGTGCCCTTCGTGCTCGACATGGCGCTCGACGGCAACGCCGGCGACGCCTCCCGGGTCGGCTGCGATTATCAGCAGCTGATCGACGACGTGGCCCCGGGCGACCGCCTGCTGCTCGACGATGGCCGGATGGTGCTCGACGTTACCGCCGTCCAGGGTCGCGAGATCCACACCACCGTGGTGGTGGGCGGCAAGCTCTCCAACAACAAGGGCATCAACAAGCAGGGCGGCGGCCTCTCGGCGCCGGCGCTCACCGACAAGGATCGCGCGGATCTCGCCACCGCGGTCGAGATCGGCGTCGATTACCTGGCGGTGTCGTTTCCGCGCAGCGCCGCCGATATGCACGAGGCCCGTGCGCTGCTCGGCAAGGCCGGGGCCGAGATCGGCCTGGTGGCCAAGCTGGAGCGCGCCGAGGCGGTGGCCGATGAAGCGACCCTGGACGGCATCATCGAGGCCAGCGAGGCGGTGATGGTGGCTCGCGGCGATCTCGGCGTGGAGATCGGCGACGCCAAGCTGATCGGTATGCAGAAGCGCATCATCAAGCGCGCCCGCACGCTGAACCGTGCGGTGATCACCGCCACCCAGATGATGGAGTCGATGATCGAGTCGCCCCTGCCCACCCGGGCCGAGGTGTTCGACGTGGCCAACGCAGTGCTCGACGGCACCGATGCGGTGATGCTCTCCGCCGAGACCGCCGCCGGCGATTTCCCGGTGGAGACCGTCGAGGCCATGGATCGGGTCTGCTTGGGCGCCGAGCGCGAGAAGATCGCCCAGGAATCCGGCCACCGCATCCACGAGGGCTTCTCGCGGATCGACGAGACCATCGCGCTCTCCGCCATGTACGCCGCCAACCACTTGTCGGGGGTGGCCGCCATCGCCTGCATGACCTCCACCGGCTATACGCCGCTGATTGCCTCGCGGATCAGTTCGGGCCTGCCCATCGTCGGCCTGGCCCACAGCCCGGTGGCTCAGCGGCGCATGGCGCTCTACCGCGGGGTGGTCTCGTTGCCCTTCGACACCCGCGACATGACTCCCCTGGAACTCAACGAGCGGGCGCTGTCGCTGCTGGTGGAGAAGGGGATCGCCGAGTCCGGTGACCACGTGATCCTGACCCGCGGCGACCACATGAACGCCCACGGCGGCACCAACACGATGAAGATCCTCGACGTGAACGCAAATCACGGGGTCTGATCCTGTATACAGGATCGCTTCACTATGTGGCCAGTCATCGGGAAACGTGCGAAGGTGCCTCGATCATCGGCGCCATCGTCGTAAGCCAAGTCTGGAGGAAAGATGAGCGGCTCCTGGAGAGAAGACGTCGAGGCTGCTGTCCTGGCGGGCGAGCGGATCAGCGACCGGCAAATTGTCGACCGGGTCCGGCACGCGGTGCTGACCCAGCGTCTCCCGCCCGGCACGCGGCTCCCGGAGGTATCGCTGGGCGAGATCTTCGGAGTGAGCCGCTCGGTGGTGCGCAAGGCCTTGACCCGCCTGGCCGCCGACCATGTCATCGACCAGCGTCCCAACCAGGTAGCTCGCATCCGCGCGCCGAGCATCACCGAGACCCGTGAGACCTTCGCCGCTCGCCGCCTGGTGGAGGGCGAAGTCGTCGCCCTGCTGGCCGGCCAGGTGGATGCCGAGTCGCTTGATGACTTGGCCCGGGAAGCGGCCTGCGAGACCCAGGCCCATGCCCGCCGGGACGAGCCGGCCCGCATCGAGCACTCCCTGGCGATCCACCATCGCCTGGCCGACCTCTCCCCCAATCGGGTGCTCGGCGCCATGCTCACCGATCTGATCCTGCGCACCTCTATCGTCATCGCCCTCTACAAGCGGCCGTCGCTGGCCTCGTGCTACCTGGCGGAGGACCATCCGCGACTGCTGGAGGCGCTTCGCGACGGCAACGCCGAAGGGGCTCGGAGCGCGGTAGTGAAGCATCTGGATAGCCTGCTGGATCTGCTTGACCTGGGGCCCCGCGCAACCGAGACCGACCTCAAGGCGATCTTCGGTGCCGCCACCGCGGACGCCTGACCCCGACGCCGGCACTGACCTAGATCAGTGCCGCCTGCCGGCGATGGCTCATGGTCTTGTGGTGGCCCTTTGCGCTGGCTGACAATGCCAGCACTCCTCTCGGGATCCGGAGATCTCCATGCGTTCACGATGTGCGGCCTGGCTGCTTGGCCTGGCCCTGTTCTTTCCCGCGACCCTGCTCAAGGCGGACGTTCCCACGGTAGCGGCGGCCTCGGACCTGCAGTTCGCGCTCACCGAGGCCGCCGAGCGATTCCGTGACGAAACAGGACGCGAGCTGCGCCTCAATTTCGGCTCTTCCGGCAACTTTCGCCGTCAGATCGCCCAGGGGGCGCCCTTCGAGCTCTACCTCTCCGCCGACGAGGAGTATGTGCTGGCACTCCACGAGGAGGGGCGCATAGAGGACGAGGGTGCGGTCTATGCCATCGGCCGGCTGGCGTGGATGCAGCGCCCGGGCCGCGACGACCTGCCGGAAGATGACGATCCCCTGGCCGGGGTGCGCGAGGCGATCGACACTCATGCTGCAGGGCAGGGACGACCGCGCCTGGCCCTGGCCAATCCGGAGCACGCCCCTTATGGCGTCGCTGCCATGCAGGCCCTTGAGTATGCCGGCCTGTGGGAAGCGGCGGCGCCGTTACGTATCCTCGGCGAGAATGTTTCCCAGGCCGCCCAGTTCGCGCTCACCAGCGATGCCCGCGGCGGCCTGGTGGCCTGGTCCCTGGCGCTGGCTCCGGCACTCGCCGAGCGCAGTGACCACGTGCTGATTCCCGAGGCTTGGCATGCGCCACTCGTGCAGCGCATGGCGCTGGTCAAGGGCGCCGGCGAGACCTCGCGGGCCTTTTACGCCTGGCTGCAGGAGGAGAAGGCTCGAGCGATCCTGGCTGACTATGGTTTTCGTCTGCCCGGTCATGATATGCCACCCTCCGATCAGGGAGACACCGCGCCCTGATGGACTGGACGGCCCTTTCGGTCTCGCTGCGCCTGGCCGCTTTCACCTGCCTGCTGTTGCTGCCGGTGGGACTGTGGCTGGGGCGCACCCTGGCGACCACCCGCTTTCGCGGCAAGCCGCTGTGCGAGGCGCTCATCGCCCTACCTCTGGTCATGCCACCCACGGTGCTGGGCTTCTATCTGATGCAGTCTTTTGGCGTCGATACGCCCGTCGGCGGCCTCTGGCAACGCCTCTTCGGTTCGGGGCTCAACTTCACCTTCAGCGGTATTCTCCTCGCTTCGCTGGTGGCAAACCTGCCTTTTGCGGTGCAGCCGATCCAGCGCGCCTTCGAGACGGTGCCGGCCAACTTGCGCGAAGCGGCCTGGTGCAGTGGGCTCTCCCCCTGGCAAACCTTCCTGCGCATCGAACTGCCGCTGGTGTGGCCGGGAATCATCTCGGCCCTGGCGCTCACTTTCGCTCATACGCTGGGCGAGTTCGGGGTGATCCTGATGGTGGGCGGCGCCATCGATGGCGAGACCCGTACCCTGGCCATCGCCATCTACGACCGGGTGCAGGCCTTCGACGAGGCGGGAGCGGGCATCATGTCGGCGATGCTGCTGCTGGTCTCCTTTCTCACCATCGGCGTGGTTTATGGCCTGGCGGGACGGCGGAGGTGGCGGCGTGCCTGAGTTGTCCGAATTGCCCTCGCGGCTGTCGGTGAGGCTTCACCAGTCGGGCCCCATACCGCTCGACGCCGACTTCCACTGCGAGGCCGGCGAACTGCTCGCCCTGGTGGGACCCTCCGGCAGCGGTAAGACCACCCTCCTGCGCGCCATCGCCGGCCTCTACCGCCCAGCATCCGGGCGCATCGACTGCGGCGGCGAAGCCTGGTTCGATGCGGGGCAACGGCTCTCCCTGTCGCCCCAGCGTCGCCGTGTCGGCCTGGTGTTCCAGGACTACGCGCTGTTTCCCCACCTCACCGCCCTGGGCAATGTCATGGTGGCCCTGGACCCCCTGCCGCCCCAGGAACGACGCGAGCAGGCGATGGCCTGGCTCGCCCGGGTACGCCTCGATGGGTTGGCCGACCGGCATCCCGGACAGCTCTCCGGGGGCCAGCGCCAACGAGTGGCCCTGGCCCGCGCCCTGGCGCGAAACCCTCGGGTGCTGCTGCTTGACGAGCCTTTCTCGGCGGTGGATCAGGTCACCCGGCGCCGCCTCCAACGCGAGCTGGCGATGCTGCGCGAGCAGATCCGCATCCCCATCGTGCTGGTGACCCACGACCTGGACGAGGCGGCGGCCCTGGCCGATCGGCTCTGCGTGCTGCACGGTGGGCGCAGCCTGCAGGCGGGCCCACCCGAGGCGCTGTTTCGCCGCCCGGCCTCGGCGGAGGTGGCCCGGGTACTGGACCGCCAGAATCTCTTCGAAGGCGAGGTGGTGGAGGAGGGCGGTGCGCGGCGCCTGGCCTGGGGGGCCTGGCGGCTGGAGGTGGCCGAGGGTCTGGCAGCCTTGCCCCTCGGGGCCCGGGTCAGCTGGTACCTGCCCCCCTCCGACGTGGTGCTGCATCGGCGAGGGCGACCCTCCCAGGGGGAGCGGGAGAATCCGGTCCAGGCGCGAGTCGAGACGCTGGTGGTGCTGGGCGGCGTGACCGCCGTTACGCTGGCCTTCGACCATACGGAACGTACTCTGAGCTTCGAGATCGCCACCCATGCGGCCAGACGCAACGGCCTGGCCCGGGGCGAGCCGGTACAGGTCTCGCTGCTCGCCACCGGAATCCACCTGATGGGGGCGGAGACGCCGCCGGACATGACGAGGATGACAAGATGACGGGATTCCAGCCATGGGGCCTGGGTCTGGCGCTGCTGCTGGCCCTGCCGGCCGGGCTGCAGGCCCAGGAGCGTGGGCCGGGAGAGCCGGCGGTGCTGCCGCTGGTGGTGCACACCGCCGAAGGGCGGCAGCGGTTCGACGTCGAGGTGGCGCGCACCCTTGCCGAGCGCAGCCGCGGCCTGATGGCGCGCGACCACCTGGACCAGGACGCCGGCATGCTGTTTCTCTACCGCTCGACCCAGTCGCCCCGCAGCGGCTTCTGGATGTATCGCACCCGCATCCCCCTGGATATCGCCTTCATCGATGAGGACGAGCGCATCGCGGCGATCTCCACCATGTGGCCCTGCGGCTCGGAAAAGCCGGCAGAGTGTCCGGTGACCTATCCGGGCTTACCCTACCGGGCGGCGCTGGAGGTCAACGCCGGCCTCTTCGAGCGGCTGGGCATTGTCGAGGGTGACTGCGTCAGCTGGCCCGGCAGCGCCGGTCACTGCCTGCCCGAGGGGGAGAAAGAAGCGGCGTTGCCGGCGCTCGGTGAATAAGGTGCCGGCCGGCTAGGATTCAACGCTATGCTTCGTGGAAGATTATCCCCTCCAACAACATCAACGCCGCCGGGTATTCGGCCGGTCAGCGGCTGCAAGGACACGCCATGACCACCTCACGCCACCTCGCCAAGCTGGCCGCCGCCCTGGGTAGCCTGAAGATTCGCGTGGTGGGCTCGCCGCTGTTCCAGGACACCTTCAACGCCCTGGGGGACGACTCCACCCAGATGAGCTCGACCGACGCCCATCCGGCGCTCACCACCGGCGCGGTGGACGGCCAGGAGAACCCGCTGTCGGTGTTCGACGTGGCACGCATCGACCAGGTGGGCCAGCAGCATCTGACCCTGTGGAGCTACATGAACGACCCGCTGATCTTCGCCGTGAGCCGCCAGGTGTGGGTCTGCTGGAGCGAGCTCTGCCCGCGGCGCCGCGCCGTGCGCTGAACCTATTCCAGTGGGCCTGCGGTATGACCGTGCTCGGCCTGATCACCTGGTTCGGCGGCAAGCTCGCCTGGCAGGGGTGCCAGTGGGATTCGCTCTCCCCGAGGCTGGGACTGCCCCAGTGGTGGTACATCGTCTGGCTGCCTCGGGTGCTGGGGTACAGCGTCGGCTAGGGCTTCAAGTGCTTCCCTGAAGAGTGGCCAGGGTGTGCTGTTAGAGCTCGGCGCTTTGAGTATCGAAGAGCACGAAGCGTACCCGTTCGATATGCGGGCAGTCGGGGAGGGTGGCGATCACGGTGGCGAGCGCTACCCGCGCCGCCTCGGCCGGCGGATAGCCGAAGGCACCGGCGGAGATCGCCGGAAAGGCGAGGCTTTTGATGTCGTGTGCTTCCGCCAGCTCGAGAGCGTTACGGTAGCAGGCGGCGAGCAGCTCGTCGGCGGGCTCGTCCACACCGTAGACCGGCCCCAGACAGTGGATCACATGGCGGTTGGGCAGGTCGCAGGCGCCGGTGATCACCGCCTCGCCGGGGCGAATGGGCGCCAGGGGTCGGCAGGCCCGGTCGAGCTCGGGGCCAGCGGCGCGGTGCAGGGCGCCGGCAACGCCGCCTCCCGGTCGCAGCTCGGCATTGGCGGCATTGACCACGGCATCCATGTCGTCCTGGCGGGCGATATCGCCCTGGCGGCACTCGAGGGTGGCGTTCATGGCAGTTCTCCTGAGTGGGGTAGGGCCTCTCAGTCTGGCCGTTTTTGTCGGGCCCGGGCAACCGAGGGTGCGACGCCGGGGCGCCTGTCGCCGGGGAGGGAATGCTATATGATAGCGGCCTAACTTTATTCCTTTCTGCCCATCAGGAGTCGCCATGTTCTTCCCCCCTCGTCTTGCACCGCTGGTCTTCTCCGTGCTGATGTCGGTCTACATGGTGGTCCTGATGACCTTCGTGATCACCTGGGTCAATACCGGCCTCGGGGAAGGCTTCGTGGGACGCTGGTGGCGCGCCTTCTATATCGCCTGGCCGATCGCCTTCATGCTGATTCTGGTCGGGGCGCCGCGCCTCCAGCGGCTCGCCGCCAAGCTGATCCGCCAGCCCGCCAGGTGAGCCGATTGCGCTGAACGAACTGTTGCACGGGCGGTGCCTTTCCGTGACGTTCGTTGCAAATCGGTGCGGAAGGTTGCGACTTCCTCGCCGGATCTGTACCAATAGCCTCCCCCGATAAGACGGCGGTGGCTCCTGCTTACCGGGCAGGAGGCACGGACAACGACGAGGAGGCAAGATGAACCCGCGCATCAATATCGAGCTCGACAGTCCCGAGGCCGAGGCCTTTGAAGCCCGGCAGTTCAAGGTCTATACCCACCGTCAGCTCGACAAGATCGAAGCGATCCAGAACCTGCCTGACAATCTGCGCTTCGACATGCGGGTCGTCAGCCAGGTGCTGCCGTTCCGGGTTAACGAGTATGTGATCGAGGAGCTGATCGACTGGACCAATATCCCGGCGGATCCGGTCTTCCAGCTTACCTTTCCCCAGCGCGACATGCTCAAGCCTGAGCACTTCGACGAGGTGGCCGAACTGGTGCGCCGCGACGCCGAGGCCGCCGAGATGAAGCCGCTGATCGAGCGGGTTCGCAGCGAGCTCAACCCCCATCCCGCGGGGCAGATGGATCTCAACCTGCCGATGCTCGATGGCGAGCCGCTGCCCGGCATGCAGCACAAGTACCGCGAGACGGTGCTCTTCTTTCCCAGCCAGGGCCAGGTGTGCCACAGCTACTGCACCTTCTGCTTCCGCTGGGCGCAGTTCGTCGGCGACAAGGAGCTCAAGTTCGCCTCCAGCGAAGCGGGTTCCCTGCACCGCTACCTGGCCGAGCACACCGAGGTGACTGATCTGTTGATGACCGGCGGCGACCCCATGGTGATGAAGGCCAAGCACCTGCGCCAGTACCTGGAGGGGCTGATGGCACCGGAGCTGGACCACGTTCAGGACATCCGCATCGGCACCAAGAGCCTGACCTTCTGGCCCTACCGCTTCGTCACCGACCCGGACGCCGAGGATGTGCTCGATCTGTTCCGCGAGCTGACCGCCGCCGGCAAGCACGTCGCCTTCATGGCGCACTTCAACCACTGGAAGGAGATGGACACCCCCATCTGCCGCGAGGCGATCCGGCGCATCCGTGCCACCGGGGCGGAGATTCGTACCCAGGCGCCGCTGCTCAAGCACATCAACGACGATGCCGACCAGTGGGCGCGCATGTGGACCACCCAGGTGCGCCTGGGGATGATCCCCTACTACCTGTTCGTCGAGCGCGACACCGGCGCCCGCCACTACTTCGAGGTGCCCCTGGTGCGCGCCTGGGAGATCTACCGTGAGGCCATCAAGACGGTACCAGGCCTGGCGCGTACCGCTCGTGGGCCGTCCATGTCCGCCGATCCGGGCAAGGTGGAGATCCAGGGGGTCACCGAGATCAAGGGCGAGAAGGTCTTCGTGCTGCGCTTTATCCAGGGGCGCGACCGCGACTGGGTGCAGCGGCCCTTCTTCGCCAAGTACGACGAGGAAGCGACCTGGCTCAACCACCTCGAACCCGCCCTGGGGGAGAGCGAATTCTTCTTCGAAGCCGAGTTCGCCGCCATGAAGGACGAGAAGCAGGCGCTGATCATGAAGGCATCGTGATGGCTTCCCGGCAAGCCCAGCTTGCCCGCTGAAGGGGATCATCAGAAGCCAACGCGCCATAAACGCTGCCAACGACTAGACTGACGTAGGTGAACTGTCCGCTTTCCGTTGAGGGAGGTTGGTTACCCGAAAGCAGTTTTATCCGCTAAAGTAGAATAGATTGGTAGAATCCCTGGCCGGTGGTCGGGACTGCCACATAAAACTGCCTACAACACAATAGAGGTGTGTTCATGAAACGCCATGCTTTTTCGGCTGCTGCCTTCTCTGGTGCCCTGCTGGGAGCCGCGATGTTCTCGGCACCCGCAGTAGCGGATAGCCGCTACATCACCATCGGTACCGGTGGCCAGACCGGCGTCTACTATGTGGTCGGCCAGTCGGTCTGCCGGATGGTCAACCGCGGTAGCGACGAGCACAACATCCGCTGCAACGCCCCCACCACCGGTGGTTCCGTGGCCAACGTCAACGGAATGAAGTCCGGCGACCTGGACATGGGCGTCGTGCAGTCCGATGTGCAGTATCGTTCCTACCACGGCGAAGACAATTTCGAATCCGATGGACCTTGGGAAGAGATGCGCGCTGTCTTCACCATGCACGGAGAGCCGTTGACCGTGGTCGCTCGCGCCGACTCCGGCATCGAGCACTTCTCCGACTTCCCCGGCAAGCGCGTCAACATCGGCAATCCGGGCTCCGGCCAGCGCAACACCATGAACGTGGTGATGAGTGCCATGGGGTGGGATACCGACACCTTCTCCCTGGCGTCTCAGCTTGATGCCGCCGAGCAGGCCGCTGCCCTGTCCGACAACAATATCGACGCCATGGTCTATGTGGTGGGCCATCCCAACGGTTCCATCCAGGAGGCCACCACCACCATCGATGCCCGCCTGATCCCGGTTACTGGCCCGGAGATCGACGAAATCATCGAGGCCAATCCCTTCTACACTCGCTCTGTGATCCCTGGTGGCCTCTATCGCGGCAATGACGAGGATGTGGAGACCTTCGGCGTGGCGGCAACCTTCGTCTCCTCCACTGCGGTGGACGAAGATGTGATCTACGAGACGGTCAAGGCGGTGTTCGAGAACTTCGACCGATTCACCCGTCTGCACCCGG
>PWIZ01000407.1 GCA_003560175.1 Halomonas sp.
GGCCGGGTCAATGCCCGGGCCGCCGAGCTCGAGGCCGAGATGCAGCGCCGCGCCCCGGAGGCGTCCATCGTCACCGAGGCGCTCAACGAGACGGTGCCGGCACTCGCCGATGACAACAACGCCGAGGTGCTCGCACTCTGCAACGCCCTGCTCGGCGAGCGCCCTGCCGGCGCCGTGGCCTACGCCACCGAGGCGGGCCAGTTTCAGCGCCAGGGACTGCCCACGGTGATCTGCGGGCCGGGCAGCATCGGCCAGGCCCACCAGCCCGACGAATACATCGAGGGCAAGCAGCTCGAAGCCGCGGTTCGTTTCATGGCGGCGCTGGGCGAACGACTTTGCCACCACTAGCCCTCGTCAAGGAGAGCCCCATGTCCCGACTGCTGATCGTCAAGACCGGTGATGCCTTCCCCGACGTCGTGGAAGCCCACGGCGACTTCGAAGCGCTGTTCCAGCAGGCGCTGGCCCGCGACGGCTTCAACGCCTCGGTGTTCGACGCTCGCTACGAACCGCTGCCCGTGCTCGAGGGCATCGACGGCCTCTATATCACCGGCTCCCACGCCATGGTCAGCGACGCCGAGCCCTGGAGCGAAGCCCTGAAGCCGTGGTTGCTGGAGGCGATGGAGCGCAACCTGGCGATGCTCGGGGTCTGCTACGGCCACCAGCTGATGGCGGCGGCCCTGGGCGGGGTGAGCGACTACCACCCGGCGGGGCGCGAGTCCGGCACCCACGCGGTGACACTGACCGAAGCCGGCCGCGCAGACGCCCTGCTCGGCCAGCTGCCCGAGCGCTTCCCGGCCCAGCTGACCCACGCCCAATCGGTGCTCGAGGCGCCGGAAGGCGCCGTGGTGCTGGCGCGCAACGCCCACGATGCCCACCAGGCGCTGCGCTACGGCACACGCCAGTGGAGCGTACAGTTCCACCCCGAGTTCACCGCCGAGGTGATGCGCGCCTACCTGGCCCACCAGGTCGACAAGCTGCGTGACCAGGGCCAGGATCCCGAGGCATTGATGGCAGGCGTCACCGCCACCCCGGAAGCCAGCTCGCTGCTGGCACGCTTCGCCGAAGCGGTGGCCCGGAAGGCCGAGCACGCCTGAATAATGGCGGGTGGCGACGCCCTCTCACTTCACAAACGACAGCGCCACAAACGACAGCGCCCCACACCGTTTCCGGTGCGGGGCGCTGGGCGTTCAGGCCGGTGGCGAAAGCCGCCCGGTTCTTACACGCAGAGCATCAGCTTTCGTGCATCAGGCGCGCGACGGGCGACGAATCGGCGCGTCGCCATCCTCGCGACGACGGCGCGGGGCACGCTCTTCAGCGGCGCCGGTGTCCTCGCTGATCTCCAGGGCACGGCCGGCAACACGAGCGCGGGCCATCTTGGTCAGGATGCTGGCCGGCAGAGAGTTGGGTAGCTCCACCACGGAGAAAGAGGTGCGAATATCGATACGGCCAATACGAGCCCCTTCGATGCCACCCTCGTTGGCCAAGGCACCCACCAGCTGACCCGGCTTGACGCCGTCTTTGTGACCCACGGCCACGCGGTAGCGGGTCATACCTTCGCTGGGACCACGATCACGAGCGGCACCACCCTCACGACGCGCCGGCTTGCCGTCGCGTGAGTCGCGGGACTCCTTGCGCGGCGCCTGGATGCGACCGATGGGCGACTCGTCGGCACGCGCCAGACGGGCAAAGGAACAGGCCAGCTCGATGGGGTCGTAACCCTCTTCGACCAGGCGGTCGACCAGAGCACGCTGCTCCTCGGCACCGGCGGTCAGCGCGGCGATCACCTTCTGGTGGAAGATCTCGTCGCGGTGAGCGCGAATGGCGGCCTCGTCGGGCACTTCCATCTCGCCGAGCTTCTGGCCGGTGGCCTGCTCGATCCAGCCCACCTTGCGGCCTTCACGGAAACCCACGAAGGTAATGGCGACCCCGGTACGCCCTGCCCGGCCGGTACGACCGATACGGTGCGTATAAGCCTCGGCATCCTGGGGCAGGTCATAGTTGATGATGTGGGTCAGACGCGACACGTCCAGACCGCGAGCGGCCACGTCGGTGGCGATCAGGATATCCACCTTGCCCCGCTTGAGGCGGGTAACGGTGCGCTCACGCAGGCTCTGGTCCAGGTCACCGGACAGGCTGGCGACGCTCAGGCCACGGGCGCTGAGCTGTTCCGTCAAGGTGGTGCAGGCCGCACGAGTACGCACGAAGACGATGGCGCCATCGACGGGCTCGACCTCGAGAATACGGGCCAGGGCTTCCAGTTTGGCGCCGCCGTCGACACGGACCAGGAACTGCTCGATGCTCGCCGCGGTGCCTTTCGCCGAGGCAATGGCGACCTTGACCGGATCGACCAGATAGCGGTTGACGATGCGCTCGATTTCGGTCGGTAGGGTCGCGGAGAAGAACACCCGCTGGGCATTCTTGGGAGTATCCGCAACCACGCGCTTGACGTCGTCGATGAAGCCCATGCGCAGCATCTCGTCGGCTTCGTCGAGCACCAGCGAGGTGAGACCGTCGAGCTTGAGGCTACCGCGATCCAGGTGATCGATGACCCGGCCCGGGGTGCCTACCACGACCTGAGCGCCGCGCTTCAGCGCACCCAGCTGCTCGCGATACTCCTGACCGCCGCACAGGGTAGCGACTTCCAGGCCCTGAAGGTTCTGGCCGTACTTGCTGAAGGAGACGGCCACCTGCTGGGCCAGCTCGCGGGTTGGCGCCAGCACCAGTACCTGGGGCTCGCGACGAGTCAGCTCGATGCGCGACAGGATCGGCAGGGCGAAGGCAGCGGTCTTGCCGGTGCCGGTCTGGGCCTGGCCCAGCATGTCACGCCCTTCCAGCAGTGCCGGAATGGTCTGAATCTGGATCGGAGAGGGAGTCTCGTAGCCCAGAGTCTTGACGGCAGACAGAACGGCAGGCAACAGAGCGAGATCGCCGAAGCTCGGCGAGGCGACAGAAGTCGAGGTCATCAATCACACCTTGGTAGGCCGGGTTCACCGGCATAAATTCATTGGCGTCCCTGACGCAAACATAAGCGGTCAGGCGCACTGTCCCCACAGGGGGTTCAGCACGGGACATCGGAGTCGGGGACGCCGGTCGCACCTAGCATCGGGCCCATGCCATCGGGGATGGCAAACAGTAACCCTGTGGCGACCATATGCGCCGATCACACCAGATTGGTGGGATCTCGGTTGGCGCTCCATCTACACAATTCGAACGCTGGTGGCGATCAGCGATGACGCTGGGCCTGGCGTTGCGGCGCCCATCCTGTGATCGGTCTATGACCGGCAGAGATGGCGTCGTACATGATGGTGGGGTCAGCACATGCGAGGAAGACGCATGCTACCATTGTCTCCTTGCCCTGGCCAACCTTTTCGCCAGGCCAACTCTTCTTCGTACCAGGGAGATTCTTCATGCCGACGCTGTGGGTCGACGCCGACGCCTGCCCAAAGGTGGCGCGCGAGATCATCGTACGCGCCGCCGAACGCACCTCGACCGCCGCCTGGTTCGTGGCCAACCATGCGGTACCGCTGCCGCGCTCGGCGTGGGTAAAGGCGCTGGCGGTAAGCCAGGGCTTCGACGCCGCCGATGACGAGATCGTCGAGCGTATCCAGGCGAACGACCTGCTGATCACCTCCGACCTGCCGCTGGCCATGTCGGCCATCGAGCGCGGGGCCAAGGTGATGAC
>PWIZ01000334.1 GCA_003560175.1 Halomonas sp.
AGGATGCCCTGGGTCTGCCAGGCGATCTCGCTGGGGGCGTACTGCAGGAAATAGTCCTCGCCAAGGGATTCCCACAGACGCTGTACCCGGGTCATGTCGGCACCCACCGCGGCGATCAGCGACAGCGCTTCGTCGCGGGTCTCGTTGACCCAGTCGTAACGCTCCAGGGGGTTCTCGAGGCCGCGACGCAGGGCGCGCTTGGTCTCGGCGTGGAGCTGGCGCAGCAGCGAGGCGCGCCAGCCATTCCACAGCGTCGGGTTGGTGGCGTTGATGTCGGCCACGGTGAGCACATAGAGGTAGTCGAGGCGGGTCTCGTCCCCCACCAGGCGGGCGAAGTCGGCGATCACGTCGGGGTCGGTGGTGTCGCGTTTCTGAGCCACCATCGACATGGTCAGGTGGTGCTCCACCAGCCAGCTCACCAGGCGAGTGTCGCGGGTCGAGAGGCCGTGGCGCTCGGCGAAGACCTCCACGTCCCGGGCGCCGAGCACCGAGTGGTCGCCGCCGCGCCCCTTGCCGATATCGTGATAGAGCCCGGCGATCCACAGCAGCTCCAGCTTGGGCAGCTGATGAATGACGTTGGCGGCCACCGGGAAGGTCTCCCGGGCCTCGGGCTTGCGGAAGCCGTGAATGCACTTCAGCAGGCGCAGGGTGTGGGCGTCCACGGTGTAGATATGGAAGAGGTCGTGCTGCATCAGGCCCACGGCGCGGCCGAACTCGGGCAGGTACTTGCCGAGCACGCCGTAGCGGTTCATGCGCCGGAGCTGGCGGGCCACGTTGCCGCCGGATCTCAGCAGCGCCATGAACAGGCTCTGATGACGCACATCGTCCCGGTAGAGGTCGTCGATCAGGTGGCGGTGGTCGCGTATCAGGCGAATGGTGTCGGCGCGCACCCCCTCGATCTCCGGGTGCTCGGCCATCAGCAGGAAGAGCTCCAGCAGCGCCGCGGGCCGATCGCGGAATACGGTGCGCGAGCGCGCCTGGATATAGCCGCCCTTGATCTCGAAGCGGTCGTTGAGGGGGACGGTCTCCAGCTCTGCGCCGCCGTGGAGAATCGCCTCGTCGAAGTGCTGCAGCAGCATGTCGTTGAGGCCGGCCAGGGCGGTGACGTGACGGTAGTAGCGCTTCATGAACTGTTCGACGGCGAGGCGCTCCGGAGTGTCGCGGAAGCCGAACAGCTCGGCGATGGTGCGCTGGTGGTCGAACTGCAGCCGGTCCTCGGCGCGGTCGGTGAGCATGTGCAGGGCGTAGCGCACCTGCCACAGGAAGGCCTGGCCCTGGCTGAGAATGCGCAGCTCGGCATCGTTCATGAAGCCGTTGGCGACCAGATCCTCGTAGCGCTGGCTGCCGAAGTGGCGCTTGGCCACCCAGCCGATCATCTGGATATCGCGCAGGCCCCCGGGGGAGCTCTTGATATTGGGTTCCAGATGATACTCGGAGTTGTTGAAGCGGTGATGACGGCTGATCTGCTCCTGCCACTTGGCCTCGAAGAAGTGGTCGGCAGGCCACAGCCGGTCTGGCGCCAGGCGCGCCTTCATCGCCTCGCGCAGCCGCTCGGGGCCGGCCACGGTGCGGCTCTCCAGCAGGTTGGTGATCACCGTGACGTCGGCCTTGGCCTCTCGCTCGCAGTCGGCAAGCGAGCGCACGCTGTGGCCGATCTCCAGGCCGATGTCCCACAGGAAGGTGATGAAGGCGGTGAGCGACTCGCGGTAGGGGACGTCGTCGTCCTCTTCGAGCAGCAGCAGCAGGTCGACGTCGGAGTGGGGATGCAGCTCGCCGCGGCCATAG
This sequence comes from Halomonas sp., assembly GCA_003560175.1. Classification (GTDB taxonomy): domain Bacteria; phylum Pseudomonadota; class Gammaproteobacteria; order Pseudomonadales; family Halomonadaceae; genus Halomonas. The sequence continues at coordinate 1,786 of PWIZ01000334.1, forward strand.
CCGCCTACGGCGAGCAGGGCGACCCCCTCGCCCTCGGGCCACTCGTGCTGCTCCCAGGCTACCGCCAGCAGCCGGTCCAGGCACCAGGCGCGACCGTGGACCAGGTCGCGGATATCGGCGCCGTCCCGAAACCGCCCGTCGAGTCGCTCCTGGATCTCGCGCAGCGCCGCCTTGAAGGGGGCGATGGGCGAGCGACTGCCGTCGAGCCCGGCACGGAAGGCGTCGGCGTCGAACAGGCTCTCGTCGGGGGCAAAGCGGTAGTGGTGGAGCAGCATCGGCTCATCGCTCCAGGAGGGAGAGGTCTTCGTCGCGGCGCGCGGTGAGCACCTCGACGCCGGTCTCGGTGACCAGCAGGGTGTGCTCCCACTGGGCGGAGAGGCTGCGGTCCTTGGTGATGGCGGTCCAGCCGTCGCGCAGCACCTTGGTGCGTGAGTCGCCGACGTTGATCATCGGCTCGATGGTGAAGCACATGCCGGCGGCGAGCTCGATGTCCGCCTCGGGGGCGTAGCCGTCGTAGTGCAGCACCTGAGGCTCCTCGTGGAAACCGGCGCCGATGCCGTGACCGCAGAAATCGCGCACCACCGAGTAGCCGCTGGCCTCGGCGTGGCTCTGGATGGCGCGGGCCAGCGCCGAGAGGCGCACGCCAGGGCGCACCAGGGCGATGCTCTTGTAGAGGCACTCCTGGGTGACGCGGCACAGACGCTCGCCCTGGATGGTCTCGCCGATCACGAACATCACGCTGGAGTCGCCGTGGTAGCCGTCGGCGGTCCTCACGGTGATGTCCAGATTCATGATGTCGCCCTTCTTCAGCTTCTTGGCGTCATCCGGGATGCCGTGGCACACCACGTGGTTGATGGAGGTGCACACCGACTTGGGGAAGCCGTGGTAGTCCAGGGGGGCGGGCGTGGAGCCGAGCTCGTCGACGATATAGGCATGGCAGCGCCGGTCGATCTCGCCGGTGGTGATGCCGGCCCTGACGAAGGGGGTGATCATCTCCAGCACGCTGGCGGCCTGGCGGCCCGCCTCGCGCATCTTCTCGATCTCGTCGGGCGTCTTGATGGGTACGTTCATGGAATCTCGAGGGTGGGGGGTGGTGTCGCCCGGGCGACTTCAACTTGTGGACGATCCATGGTATAAAGCTGCGCGCTTTCCTGCAATCGCCCGTCCTTGCCGCCCGCGCACGTCGGAAGCCTCGCCGTGACGGCCGCGCTTGAAGGTGGCGACATAGGTGGCGTCAAGCAATGTAACGCCTTGAAAACACACATGCACCGGCACATGGTCCCGGGTGCTGTCGCGGCTCCATGAGAGAGTAGCGGCGGTCGGATCCATGGGGTGCGTGGAGGCCTAACCCGATTTTCCAGGAGTCATCCATGGCACATGTCAATATGCGTGACCTGCTGAAAGCAGGCGCTCACTTCGGTCACCAGACCAAGTACTGGAACCCGAAGATGAGCAAGTTCATCTTTGGTGCGCGCAACAAGATTCACATCATCAACCTCGAGCATACCCTGCCGGCCCTGAACGAGGCCATCGATGTGGTCGAGAAGATGGCCGCGTCCAACAACAAGGTCATGTTCGTCGGTACCAAGCGCAGCGCCAGCAAGATCATCAAGGAAGAGGCCAAGCGCGCCGGTCAGCCCTATGTCAACCACCGCTGGCTGGGCGGCATGCTGACCAACTACAAGACCATTCGCGTCTCCATCAAGCGTCTGCGCGAACTCGAAGCGATGCATGAAGACGGCACCTTCGAGAAGCTGACCAAGAAAGAGGTCCTGATGGCGACCCGCGAGCAGGACAAGCTCGAGCGGTCCGTGGGTGGTATCAAGGAGATGGGCGGCCTGCCCGACGCCCTGTTCGTGATCGACGTGGACCACGAGCGCATCGCCATCA
>PWIZ01000344.1 GCA_003560175.1 Halomonas sp.
GCCAGTAGTAGGCCCCGGCCACCAGCGGGAAGAACATGCCGCCCACCAGCACATAGTGCAGATGGGCCACCACGAAGTGGGTGTCGTGAACCTGCCAGTTGAAGGGCACCAGCGCCAGCATGACGCCGGTCAGCCCGCCGCAGACGAAGATCACCAGAAAGCCCGTGATCCACAGCATCGGCACGGTCATGCGCGGCCGCCCCAGCCAGAGCGTGGCCAGCCATACGAACACCTGGATGGCGGTGGGCACCGCCACCAGCATGCTGGCCGCCGAGAAGAAGGCCTGGGCGAGCTGGGGAATGCCCACGGTGAACATGTGGTGGACCCAGAGCCCGAAGCTGATGAAGCCGGTGATGACGACGGCCGCCACCACCCAGCCGTAGCCGACGATGGGCCGTCCGGCGAACACCGGTATCAGCGTCGAGACGATGCCCGCCGCGGGCAGGAAGATGATGTAGACCTCGGGGTGGCCGAACAGCCAGAAGAGGTGCTGCCAGAGGATGGGGTCGCCGCCGCCGGCCACCGTGAAGAAGGGCATCCCGGCGGCGCGCTCCAGTTCGAGCAGCACGCTGCCCAGGATCAGCGGCGGGAAGCCCACCACGATCATCAGCGCCATGGCCAGGATATACCAGGCAAAGAGCGGCATGCGGTGCAGCGCCATGCCCGGTGCCCGGGTGCGCAGGATCGAGACGGTGATCTCCACCCCGGCGGCCAGCGCCGAGATCTCCACGAAGGTGATGCCCAGCAGCCAGAAGTCCGAGCCCGGCCCCGGGGCGAATTCGCTGCTGCTCAGCGGGGTGTACATGAACCAGCCGCTGTCCGGGGCCATCTCCAGCAGCAGGCTCGCGAAGAGGATGATCCCACCGAACAGGTAGCACCAGTAGCCGAAGGCGGTGAGCCGCGGGCAGACCAGGTCGCGGGTGCCGATCATCTTGGGGATCAGGTAGATCGCCAGCCCCTCCAGCATGGGAATGGCGAACAGGAACATCATCACCGTGCCATGCATGGTGGTGACCTGGGCGTAGATCTCCGGCGACATGAAGGCCTGGTCGGGCAGCGCCAGCTGGGTGCGGATCAGCATCGCCAACACCCCGCCGAGCAGGAAGAACACCAGCCCCGTGGCCATGAAGCGCAGCCCCAGGGTGCTGTGGTTCACTACGCTGAGCCGGCCGCGCCAGCCGGGCGGGTTCCCCCACACCGCCTCGAGCTCCTGGTGCAGGCGTTCGGCCTCGGGGGTGGGTCGCATCGTTTCGCTCATGGGCGCAGGGTCTCCAGCCAGGCGCCCAGGGCCTGTATGGCCTCGGGCTCGAGGTGGTCATGGGCGGGCATGCGGTTGCCGGGCTTCAGGCGCTGATGCTCGGCGAGCCAGCGGGCGATGGCGCCCTCCTCCATGGCCAGGGTGCCGGCGCCGAGGGTGGCGCGGGCGCCGAGGTCGGAGAGGTCGGGCCCCACGTCGCCCTCGCTGAGCCCCGCCACCCGGTGGCAGCTGGCACACTGCTCGGCGAAGGTCGCCCGGGCCGGGGCGTGGTCGTCGTCCGGGTCAGTTGGCGCCGGCTCGGCGTCGCGGCGCGCCGCCAGCCAGGCATGGAAGTCCTCCGGCGGCACCGCCTCCAGATGGAGCTGCATATGGGCGTGCTGCACCCCGCAGTACTCGGCGCACTGGGCGCCGAATACTCCCGGGGCGTCGGCCTGAAGGCGGATGCGATTGATGCGCCCCGGGATCATGTCGATCTTGCCACCCAGGCGCGGCACCCAGAAGGCGTGGATGACGTCGGCCCCGGTGACGTGGAAGTCCACCGGTTCGCCGGCGGGCATCACCAGGTGGTTGGCGGTGACCACCTCCCCCGCCTCGTCCGGATAGCGCACCTCCCACCACCACTGGTGGCCGGTGACCTCGATCACCCGCGGCGGCTCGCCCCCGGGCAGCGGCAGGGGCAGCAGGCGCTGCCCCGCGGGCACCCCGAAGGCCAGCAGCACCAGGATAGTGACCCCCGGCAGCAGAATGCCGCCGCCGAGGATCCAGCGAAGGCCCAGGCGGCGCTCCTCGTCGGGGCTGTGCTCGGAGCGCTCGCGGGGGCGGAAGGCGGCCAGCCACAGCGCCACCACCATCAGGAACACCAGGCCGAAGCCGATCAGCATGCCCCACCATAGCCAGGCCACGTCCCGGGCCGCGGGGCCCGCCGGATCGAGGATGGAGTGGCTTCCGCTGCAGCCGCCCAGTGCTGTGACAAGTCCCAGCACCAGCACCAGCCCCATGGGCAGCCCCCGAGGTGGCGGGTTCGGGTTGACCCGATGGCCGCGGCGGCCTTCACTATTGCTGACGTGATCACTCCAAACGCCATCGACAGGGTCGCCGCCATGAGCCAACCCCCCCAGCGCTCCATCCACAGCCGCGCCGCCGTGGCTGGCCACCCGCTGCACCCCGTGATGATCCACTTCCCGGTGGCCGCCCTGCTGGGCCTGGTGGCCAGCGACCTGGGCTACCTCTACACGGGGGATCCCTTCTGGGCCCGCGCCTCGCTGTGGCTGGCCGGGGTGGGCGCCTTCGGCGGCTGGGTGGCGAGCCTGGCCGGCCTCATCGACCTGGTGACGGTCCGGCGCATCCGCCGGCTGATCACCGCCTGGAGCCACGCCCTGGTGGCGGTGGTGATGCTGTCCCTGGCGTCGCTGAACTGGCTGTGGCGCTTTCTCGGCGAACCCCTGCTGCCCTGGGGCTTGACCCTGAGCCTGGCCACGGCGGCGCTGATTGCCCTGGCCGGCTTTCTCGGCGGGCAGCTCGTCTACGAGCACGCGGTGGGCGTGGATATCGACGACTGAGGTTCGAGACTTCGCCATTCGCTCTCCTCCCCCGGCCCCTTAGAGTTCCGGTTTGGCCAACACCAGGCCGACTACCGCCAGCATGGCCACTCCCGCCATGCCGGCGGACAGTAGGGCTCCGCCGACCACCCCGCGGGGCCGTCGCTGTTCCAGGCGCAGCAGTAGCCAGCCGCAGAGCCCGTGAGCCAGCACCATGACGGATACCGCCAGCAGTTTGAGCACCAGCCAGGAACCAGAGAGACCGTGAAGCAGAAAAAGGAGGGTGCCTGAGGCGATAGCGAGCAGCGCGGCGGGACTCGCCAGGCTGTTGTAGACCAGACGCGGCAGCGGGGGCGCGCCCGGCGAGAAACCCTGGGCCACCCGCTCGGGCCGCGCCTGCTGGCAGAGCAGGGCCGGCAGGTAGAGCAGCAGCCCGCACCAGCTCACCAGGGCGATGATATGCAGGAACTTGAACCAGGGCATGGGCGTCCTAGCGGCGGCGCCGGCCCACGGCCGGCAACACCTTCACCCTAGTCCAGCGTCGGCGAGGGGGCCAAGGCGGCCCTCAACGCCTCGGGCCATCAGCCGTAGAGGCCCTGGCTTCTCAGGTAGTCGTCGTAGCTGCCGCTGAAGTCGACGATGCCCGTTTCGCTCATATCGAGGATGCGGGTCGCCAGGGAGCCGACAAACTCACGGTCGTGGCTGACGAAGATCAGGGTGCCCGGGTAGTGCTCCAGGGCCAGGTTGAGGGCCTCGATGGACTCCATGTCCAGGTGGTTGGTGGGCTCATCCATCAGCAGCACATTGGGCCGGGTCAGGATCAGCTTGCCGAACAGCATGCGCCCCTGCTCGCCACCGGAGATCACCTTCA
>PWIZ01000035.1 GCA_003560175.1 Halomonas sp.
GTCCTGATGGCGACCCGCGAGCAGGACAAGCTCGAGCGGTCCGTGGGTGGTATCAAGGAGATGGGCGGCCTGCCCGACGCCCTGTTCGTGATCGACGTGGACCACGAGCGCATCGCCATCAACGAGGCGAACAAGCTAGGCATCCCGGTCATTGGCGTGGTGGATACCAACTCCAATCCGGATGGCGTCGACTACGTGATCCCGGGCAACGATGACTCCATCCGTGCCATCCAGATCTACGTCAAGGCCATCGCCGACGCCTGTGCCCGTGCGAAGGAAGGTCGTCCCGATGAGTTCGTCGAAGTCACCGACGAAGCCGTCCAGGAAGGCGACAGCGCCGCCGAGTGATCGCGGCCCGTCTGGTCGGTAGCCGTCGCTACGGTAGCCGTCGCCACGGCAGCTGGCGCCTCGGTGGCTGGCCAGATGAGAAGGGGGCCACGGCCCCCTTTTTTCTCAGCATTCGCCGGATTCGTCGCAGCGACGGGTCCGCTATCCGTTGACAAACAGATTCAGAGGTAAACCCCATGGCAGCTATCAGCGCCTCCCAGGTCAAGGAACTGCGCGAGCGTACCGGGCTCGGCATGATGGAGTGCAAGAAGGCCCTCACCGAAGCCGGCGGTGACATCGAGGTCGCCATCGAGAACCTGCGCAAGAGCTCTGGTCTCAAGGCCGCCAAGAAGGCCGACCGCACCGCCGCCGAGGGCACTGTGGTGACCCGCGTGGCGGAAGATGGCAGCTACGGTGTGATGGTCGAGATCAACTCCGAGACCGACTTCGTCGCTCGCGATGACAACTTCAAGGACTTTGCCACCAGGATCGTCGACGCCTTCTTCGCCGCCAAGAGTGAAGACGTGGCCGCGGTCATGGCCGGTGACCTCGAGACTGCCCGCGAACAGCTGGTGCAGAAGATCGGCGAGAACATTGGTGTGCGCCGCAGCGTCGTCGTCGAGGCCGGCGAGGGTGGCCTGGTGGGCGAGTACGTCCACGGCGGCCGTATCGGCGTGCTGACGGTGCTGAAGGGTGGCAACGCCGAGGTGGCCAAGGACGTCGCCATGCACGTCGCCGCCATCAACCCGACCGTGGCGCGTCCCGAGGACATGCCCCAGGAGCAGCTGGACAAGGAGAAGGAGATCATCCTCGCCCAGCCCGATATGGCCGGCAAGCCCGAGAATATCGCCGAGAAGATGGTCCAGGGTCGCCTGAAGAAGTACCTGGCCGAGGTCAGCCTGACCGAGCAGCCCTTCGTCAAGAATCCGGACCAGAGCGTGTCCGAATTCGTCAAGGCGGCCGGCGGCGAGGTCCTCGGTTTCACCCGCTTCGAAGTGGGCGAGGGCATCGAGAAGGAAGAGGTCGACTTCGCCAAGGAAGTGATGGAACAGGCCAAGCGCAGCTGAGGTCAGATGTTCCCGCAGGATGATGGCGTGCGCGCGAGCGCACGCCTTCGCGTATCCGGCCGCTACACCGGCCACCCGACATGCCACCGCTGATGCTTAGGAGAGAGCCATGCCTACCACCGATCACGTCGAGACGCCGCCCAGGGCCCGCTCCGAAAAGTCGAAGTACAAGCGAATCCTGCTCAAGCTCTCCGGCGAGGCGTTGACCGGCGATGCCGAGTTTGGCATCGACCCCAAGGTGCTGGATCGCCTGGCGCTGGAGATCGGCCAGCTGGTAGGGATCGGGGTGCAGGTCGGCATCGTGGTCGGTGGCGGCAACCTGTTCCGCGGTGCCGCCCTGCACGCGGCAGGCATGGATCGGGTCACCGGCGATCACATGGGTATGCTGGCAACGGTGATGAATGCCCTGGCCATGCGCGATGCCCTGGAGCGCTCCAATATTCGTTCGCGGGTGATGTCTGCCATCCCCATGAGCGGTGTGGTGGAACACTATGATCGACGCAGCGCCATCCGCTATCTCACCTCCGGGGATGTGGTATTGTTCTCCGCCGGTACCGGCAACCCCTTCTTTACGACCGACTCCGCGGCCTGCCTGCGCGGGATCGAGATCGACGCCGACGTGGTGGTCAAGGCCACCAAGGTGGATGGGGTCTACGACAAGGACCCGGTCAAGCATGCCGATGCGGTCAAGTACGATCAGCTCAGCTATGACGATGCCCTGGACCAGAAGCTCGGCATCATGGATTTGACCGCCATCTGCCTGGTGCGTGACCATGACATGCCGGTCCGCGTCTTCAATATGAACAAGCCCGGCGCCCTGCTCAATCTGGTGGTTGGCGGCGAGGAAGGCACGCTGATAGACAGAGGGTGATATCGTGATCAATGACATCAAGAAGGATGCGGAAGCCCGCATGAAGAAGAGCGTCGAAGCTCTTCAAGGCAATCTGAACAAGATCCGGACCGGGCGCGCCCACTCAAGCATCCTGGATTCGGTCACCGTGGACTACTACGGCAGTCAGGTGCCCCTGAACCAGGTGGCGAACATCAACACCGAGGACGCCCGTACCCTCTCCGTGGTGCCCTGGGAGCAGAGCATGGTGCCCAAGGTCGAGAAGGCCATCATGACCTCCGATCTCGGTCTGAACCCTTCGACCGCCGGCAACAACATCCGCGTGCCGATGCCGATGCTCACCGAGGAGACGCGCAAGGGCTACATCAAACAGGCTCGCGCTGAGGCCGAACACGCTCGGGTGGCGGTGCGCAACGTGCGTCGCGATGCCAACGGCGATACCAAGTCGCTCCTCAAGGAGAAGGAGATCTCCGAGGACGAGCAGCATCAGGCCGAGGATGCGATTCAGAAGCTCACCGACAAGTACATCGCCGAGATCGACAAGATGCTGGAGTCCAAGGAACATGATCTGATGCAGATCTGAGGAGCGCCGGGGGGCCGCCAGGAGGGCGGCCTCCCGTCTTGAGCACCCACTCCCTCGATGCGAGACCCCATGACGCCACCGCCTACCTCAGATCCCAGCGCCACGGAGGGCACGCCTGCCACTCCGGGGGGGCAAGCGCTGCCTCGCCATGTGGCGATCATCATGGACGGCAACAACCGCTGGGCGCGGGCGCGTGGCCTCTCCGGGGTGCGCGGCCATCATGCCGGCGTCGAGTCGGTACGCGCCACCATCCGCCGGGCCGCCGAGCGCGGGATCGGAACCCTGACGCTGTTCGCCTTCTCCAGCGAGAACTGGAAGCGCCCCCGCGCCGAGGTGAGCGCCCTGATGGAGCTGTTCCTGCTGGCGCTCAAGCGCGAGGTCAGCAAGCTCCATGCCAATGGCATCCGCCTCTCGGTGATCGGTGACCTCTCCGCCTTCTCGGACTCGATCAGGAAACATATCGCCCGGGCCGAGGCGAAGACCTGCGACAACACCCGCCTGCATCTGGTGGTCGCCGCCAACTACGGCGGCCACTGGGACCTGGCTCGGGCGGCGCGCCGACTGGGGGAGCGCGTGGCCGCCGGTGAGCTCGACCCCGCCGGGATCGACGAGTCTGCCTTTGCCGGCGAGCTGAGCCTGGCCGGGGTGCCGCCGGTGGATCTGTGCATCCGCACCAGCGGCGAACAGCGTATTTCCAACTTCGTGCTCTGGGAACTGGCCTACGCCGAGCTTCACTTCACGCCCCGGCTGTGGCCCGACTTTGACGCCGAAGCCTTCGACCTGGCGCTGGACGACTTCCAGCGTCGCCAGCGTCGCTTCGGCATGACCGACGAACA
>PWIZ01000313.1 GCA_003560175.1 Halomonas sp.
CCCACGTGATGAAGTACCTTCACTCACGTGAAATGAAGAATATGTACGACCGCAAGATCTGGTGCTTCATGGGCGACGGCGAATGCGACGAGCCGGAATCCCTGGGTGCCATCCACCTGGCTAGCCGCGAGAATCTCGACAACCTCATCTTCGTCGTCAACTGCAACCTGCAGCGTCTCGATGGCCCGGTGCGCGGTAATGGCCGCATCATGGACGAGCTCGAGGGGGTCTTCCGCGGTGCTGGCTGGAACGTGCTCAAGGTCGTCTGGGGGCGGCTGTGGGATCCGCTCTTCGAGAAAGACAAGAAGGGTATCTTGCAGAAGCGCATGGACGAGGCGGTCGACGGCGAGTATCAGAACTTCAAGGCCAACGACGGCGCCTACACCCGCAAGCATTTCTTCGGCAAGTATCCCGAGACTGCCGAGATGGTCAAGGACATGTCCGACGAGGACATCTGGAAGCTCAACCGCGGCGGGCATGATCCTTTCAAGGTCTATGCTGCCTACCATGAGGCGACCCATACCACCAACGGCCGGCCCACTGTGATCCTGGCCCACACCGTCAAGGGCTATGGCATGGGCAGCGGCGACGGTGAGGCCGCCAACGAGGCCCACCAAGTCAAGACCATGGAATACGAGGCGCTGAAGACGTTCCGCGACCGCTTCGGCATTCCGTTGAATGACGAGCAGCTCAAGGAAGTGACGTACTACAAGCCGGAAGACGATTCCCCCGAGCTCAAGTACATGCATCTCCAGCGCGAGCGGCTGGGCGGCTTCGTGCCGAGCCGGCGCAGTGACTTCGAGGCGCTGGACATTCCTCCGCTGGACGACAAGATCTTCGCCTCCCAGACCGGCGGCTCCAAGGGGCGAGAGGTCTCCACTACCATGGCGTTTGTGCGCGTGCTCAACGGCCTGGTCAAGCACAAGCAGCTCGGTCCGCGGGTAGTGCCGATCATTCCCGATGAGGCGCGCACCTTCGGCATGGAGGGGATGTTCCGCCAGCTCGGTATCTACACCTCCGAAGGCCAGAAATATGAGCCGGTCGACAAGGGCCAGATCATGTTCTATCGCGAGGATCAGAAGGGCCAGATCCTCGAGGAGGGCATCACCGAGGCTGGCGCCATGTCGGCCTGGATCGCCGCAGCGACCTCTTACTCCAACAACAACATCACGCTGCTGCCGTTCTACGTCTACTACTCGATGTTCGGCTTCCAGCGCATTGGCGATCTAGCCTGGGCGGCCGGTGACCTGCAGGCTCGTGGCTTCCTGGTTGGCGGTACCGCGGGGCGCACCACCCTGAACGGTGAAGGCCTGCAGCATCAGGACGGCCACAGCCACCTGCTGGCCTCAACGATTCCCAACTGTCGCAGCTACGATCCCACCTATGCTCACGAGGTGGCGGTGATCGTCCAGGATGGTTTGAAGCGCATGTTCGCCGACAAGGAGAACTGTTTCTACTATCTGACGGTGATGAACGAGAACTACGAGCATCCCGAGCTCGAAACGGTACCTGCTGAAAATATCATCAAGGGCATGTACCTGCTGCGGGAGACCCAGGGCGACAAGGGGCGCGTGCAGCTGATGGGCTCTGGGACCATCCTGCGTGAAGTCGAGGCCGCCGCGGAAATTCTCGCCGAGGAGTGGGGGGTGGGCGCCGATATCTGGAGCGTCACCAGCTTCAACGAGCTTCGCCGCGAGGCCCTGGAGATCGATCGCCAGGCCTTCATCAATCCCGAGGCCGAGCCGGGCAAGCCCCATGTGACCCGTTGCCTGGAAGGTCGTCAGGGGCCGGCGATTGTCTCCACGGACTATATGAAGCTGTTCGCCGACCAGGTCCGCGCCTGGGTGCCGACCGACTACCATGTGCTGGGGACCGACGGCTTCGGTCGCTCCGATACCCGTGAGAAGCTGCGTGCCTTCTTCGAGGTCGACCGCTATTACGTGACCGTCGCCGCGCTCAAGGCGCTGGCCGACCGTGGCGAGCTGGATCGCAAGGTCGTCGGCGAGGCGCTCAACAAGTACGGCATCGACCCGGCCAAGCGCAACCCGCTTGAGGTGTGAGGCGCCGACCGACTGATCCGTTGGCATGGCGGGCCGGGCGGCCCGCCCCCGTCAAGAGTTTGAAGGAGCGCGACCTTGAGTAGCGAAATCATCAAAGTTCCGGACATCGGTGGCGATACCGATGTGGAAATCATCGAGATCGCGGTGGCCGTGGGCGATACCATCGACCCCGAGGACACCTTGATCACGCTGGAGTCCGATAAGGCCAGCATGGACGTGCCGGCGCCGAAGGGCGGCAAGGTGCTGAGGGTGCTGGTGAAGGAGGGCGACACCGTCTCCGAGGGTGACGACATCGTCGAAATCGAGGTGGAGGGGGGTGGCGAGGCCGAGGAGAAGGACAAGGACAAGGACGAGGACGAGGACGCCACGTCATTGGCCGAGCCTGCTCCCGAGAAATCGTCCGCACCCGCCGCGGAGAAGTCCGCCGCCAAGCCGGGAGGCGGTGGCAAGCAGACCGTCGAGATCAAGGTCCCCGACCTCGGCGGCTCCTCGGATGTGGAGATCATCGAGGTGGCGGTGGCCGAAGGCGACGAGGTCGCCGCCGAGGATACGCTGATCACTCTGGAGTCCGACAAGGCCTCCATGGATGTGCCCAGCCCCCACGCCGGAAAGCTGGTCTCGCTGACGGTGAAGGAAGGCGATACCGTCTCCGAGGGCGACGTGATCGGCACCATGGAGATCGCCGGCGAGTCCGAGCCATCCGAGTCCGAGTCGGTCGCGTCAGAGCCAGAGTCCGCTGAGCCCGAGCCAGCAGAGGAGCAGGAAGAGACTGCCTCCGGCGAGCCCGAGCGCAAAGAGATCCGTGTGCCGGATCTCTCCGGTTCCTCCGATGTGCCGATCATCGAGATCGCCGTGGCTGCCGGCGACGAGATCAACGAGGAAGATCCGCTGATCACCCTTGAGTCCGACAAGGCCTCCATGGACGTGCCGAGCCCCTTCAAGGGCAAGCTGCTCGAGCTCACCGTCAAGGAGGGCGATACCGTCTCCGAGGGTGATCTGATCGGCTATATGGAAGTGGTCGGCGCGACCAAGCCGAAGACCGCGGACAAGTCGTCCGAGTCGAAGGCCCAGGCCCCGAAGTCGGACGCACCGAAGGCCAACAAGCCGGCACCGACCCCGGGCGGCAGGCCGAGCCCCGAGGCCCAGATGGCCAGCCACAAGCCGCGTGACGGCAAGCTGGTCCACGCTGGCCCGGCGGTGCGCATGCTGGCCCGCGAGCTGGGTGTCGATCTCGATCTGGTCAAGCCCAGCGGCCCGAAGGAGCGGGTGCTCAAGGATGACGTCAACGCCTACGTCAAACAGGTGATGGCGAGCCAGGCCCAGGCATCGGCCGGCGCGCCGGCAGCGGCAGGCTCCGGCATTCCGCCCATCCCGGACCAGGACTTCAGCCAGTTCGGCGAGGTGGAAGAGAAGCCCATGGGCCGCCTGATGAAGATGGGCGCGACCAACCTGCACCGCAGCTGGGTGAATCTACCCCACGTCACCCAGTTCGACGAGGCCGACATCACCGAGCTGGAGGCCTTCCGCAAGTCCATGAAGGCCGAGGCGGAGGCTCAGGGTGCCAAGCTCACGCCGCTGCCGTTCATGATCAAGGCGTGTGCCTATGCCCTGCGTCAGTATCCGCAGTTCAATGTCAGCCTCAGGGCCGATGGCGAGTCGGTGGTGTGGAAGAAGTACGTCCATATCGGCATCGCCGTGGATAGCCCGGAAGGCCTGATGGTGCCGGTGATTCGCAATGCGGATAAGAAGTCGCTGATCGACATCGCCAAGGAGTCCGTGGAGCTGGCCAAGAAGGCGCAGACCAAGAAGCTCAAGCGCGATGAGATGACCGGGGGTTGCTTCACCATCTCGAGCCTCGGTTCCATCGGTGGCACCGCCTTCACGCCCATCGTCAATGCGCCGGAGGTGGCCATTCTCGGCGTCTCCAAGGCGTCGATGAAGCCGGTGTGGGACGGCAAGGCTTTCGAGCCGCGGCTGATGATGCCGCTGTGCCTGTCCTATGACCATCGTGCGGTTAACGGAGCCGATGCGGCTCGCTTCACCGCGCTGCTAGCCCAGCTGCTGAGTGATATTCGTCGCCTGTTGCTGTGACTCGGAGGCACTGTCCGTCTGATCTGGCAACAATACGACGGCGCCCTAGGGCGCCGTCGTTCCTTGCGGCGAGCCTAGGGCAATGGTCGCCAGACCAAAGTGTTATTCGGCCATTAGTCGTCTGATTCACATGGCTTTTTTGCCTGATCAAAGGGTTGGCAAAAGGGGCAGTGCTTGTGCCCGACCCGGGCCGCGGTTATCGTTTCATCCCATCTATTTCTTCACTACTGACAGCCACTTGTACTTGAGGACAAAAACATGCGATTGATCCTGTTGGGCGCCCCGGGTGCCGGCAAGGGCACCCAGGCCCAGTTTATCTGCGAGCGTTTCAACATCCCGCAGATCTCCACCGGCGACATGCTGCGTGCCGCCGTCAAGGAGGGCAGCGAACTGGGGGTCAAGGCCAAGGAGATCATGACCAGCGGTGGCCTGGTGTCCGACGACATCATCATCGGCCTGGTGAAGGAGCGCATCAGCCAGCCCGATTGCCAGAGCGGCTTCCTGTTCGATGGTTTTCCACGCACTATCCCCCAGGCCGATGCCATGAAGGAAGCCGGCGTCAAGCTCGATCACGTGCTCGAGATTGCCGTGGAGGACGAGGAGATCGTCAAGCGGCTGGCCGGCCGCCGCGTGCACCCTGGGTCCGGTCGCGTCTATCACGTCGAGTATAATCCACCCAAGGAAGCCGGCAAGGATGACGTCACCGGCGAGGCGCTGATCCAGCGCGATGACGACCGCGAGTCCACCGTGCGCAATCGCCTGGCGGTCTACCACGAGCAGACCGCACCGCTGGTTGACTACTACCAGGCCTGGGCCGAGCAGGATCCGGACGCCGCGCCGACCTACCACCGGGTGGAAGGCATCGGCAGCGTCGATGAGATCAAGGCCCAGGTGCTCAAGGCGCTGAAGGGCTAACTCCAGGCCTATCGCCGGATCAGCCCCGTTTGTCATAGCAATCCGATGGCCCGCTTTGCGGGCCATCGTCGTTTGTGGCCCCGCCGCGTATAATGGCTGCCCCCACTTCTCCCTGCGATGGTTGTGCCATGTCGATCCTGCTGGCCCTGGATGCCTCCTCGAGCGCCTGTTCCGCCGCCCTGCTGCGGCGCCGCGCGGGCGCCGGTGACGAACTGCTCTCCCGCTTCGAGATGACGCCCCGCGCGCACACTCGACGGCTGCTGCCCATGGTCGACGAGGTGCTGGCCGAGGCCGGCGTGCGCCCCGCCGAGCTGGACGCCGTGGCCTACGGACGCGGCCCCGGTTCCTTTACCGGCCTGCGTATTGCCGCCGGTGCCGCCCAGGGGCTGGCTTACGGACTCGATCGCCCGCTATTCGGTGTCTCTACCCTGGCGGCACTGGCTCTGGGCGCCCACCGTCGCCACCACTTCCGCTGGCTGGTCACCGCCCTGGACGCACGCATGGGCGAGATCTACGTCGCCGCCTGGCAGTGCCACGATGGCCTGCTGGAGCCACTCCTCGAAGAGGTGGTGATGCCGCCCTCGCACCTGCGCCTGCCGGCCGATCATGACGACCATGACTGGGTGGGGATCGGATCCGGCTGGGGCCTCTGGGAGCAGATGCCCCTCGAGGTGCAGGCGGGGATGAGCCAGCGTCTGCCGGAGGCAGAGGCCGATGCCGCCGATGTGGCACTGCTGGCCATGGCCGAGCTGGACGCTGGCGGCGGCCAGCCAGCTCATCTGGTGCAGCCGGTCTATCTGCGCAACGAGGTGGCCTGGAAGAAGGCCAGGTGAGTGCGTTGCCGCCGGTGGCGGTGCACGATAAGGGGCTGAGCGACTTGGCCGAGCGATTGGGCCTGCCCTTGGGGGGAGAGGCCGAACTCCTCCTCGAGCGCCGCGAGGGTCGCCTGGTACTGGCCGGCGATGCCAAGCGCTTTGGCCACCCGCTGGCGGTAGAATTCGCCAGCGGTAAGGTGGCCCATCGTCGCCGCTTCGGGGGCGGGCGGGGCCAGCTGATCGCTCGGGCCTGCGGCCTGGCCCAGGGGGTGACGCCTTTCATCGTGGACGCCACGGCGGGCCTCGGGCGTGACGGCTTCGTCCTGGCCAGCCTGGGCGCGCCGGTGCTGTTGGTGGAGCGGGTAGCGGCGATCTTCGCTCTGCTCGAGGACGGGCTGGCCCGCGCCCTGCGTGATATCGAGACCACGGAGATCGTCGCCCGCATGCGCCTGGTGCACGGCGATGCGGTCACGGAGCTCGAGGCCCTGATAGCGGCGGCCGACTTCCCGCCCCAGGTGATCCACCTGGACCCGATGTTTCCCCACCGCGACAAGTCGGCGCTGGTCAAGAAGGAGATGCGGCTGTTCCGCACCCTGGCCGGCGACGATGAGGACGCTCCGCGGCTGCTGGAGGCGGCTCTGGATGTGGCCACCCATCGGGTGGTGGTCAAGCGTCCGCGCAAGGCGCCGCCTATCGAAGGGCCGCCACCGCGCCACATGATCGAGGGCAAGACCAGCCGCTACGACCTCTACGTTCACCAGGCACTGCGGGCGGGCTGATCAGCCCTGGCGGGTCACCAGCTGCAACCGGTGGCGCAGGGTAGGGTCAAATAGCCGGCGCGAGTGGCCGGCGGCCTCGCAGAGACGGTCGTCGTAGACCAGTCGCTCCTTATCTCGCCACAACCAGCGCTCCCGCTCTAGGCTCTCCACCAGGTTGACGAACAGCCGGGTATCGAAGAACTCCGGGGCGTCACGCCCGGAGAGCAGCGCCAGGCGCTCGGCCAACTGACGCCCCTGGTCGGCCAGCGCCTCGGGGGTGAGCTTGCCGGGGCCGGCGTCGAGCAGCACGGTGAGCAGCAGGTAGCCACGCTCCAGCGACGGCTGCATCAGCTGGCCCAGCATGTCGAGGCACTCGCCGGCGTCCAGGGGTTCCACGCGGCGCTGCCAACCCGTCTCGTCGTGCGCCAGCAGCCCCAGCTCGGTGAGCTCTCCCAGCATGGCGAAGAGTGCCTCGCGCAGGGAAATGGGCGGCTCAACCATCAGCTCTCGGGCAAGGATTGGCCAGCCCGGGGCCAGCAGCTTCTCCAGGTCATCAAGGTTGTGGTCTGGCTGATGGCGAAAGGCGAAGGCGGTGAGCCCGGCGAGGGCGAAGAGATGCAGGACGTTGTTGCGGTACCAGCCCAGCAGGGCAGACTGGGAAGCGTCGGCCAGCACGATGTTGCCCAGCGGGTGCGCGCGGTACTGCACCATGCCCAGCGCCAGGGCTTGGTCGATCCACTCCGCCGGTGTGCCCGGCGGCAGGCTGGCATGGGCGGCTCCGGGCAGGCGGCGCTGCAGCTCGGCGAGCAGGTCGAGCTGGCGCTCCAGTAGGCGTATTTCGATGGCGTGGTGGGGGGTGGCCAGCAGCGCCAGGGCCACCAGGTTGATGGGGTTGAGGGCCGCAGCGGCGTTGATGCGCCGGCACAGGGTCTCACCGAGCCGCGGCACTACCTCGTCGAGCCAGGCCGGGCGAGTCTCCCGGGAGTCTCGCCAGCCGCCGCCCACCTCGCCATCCAGGAAGCTGGCCAGCAGCAGCGGCTCGCCGACGTTGACCGAGACCCGGCCGAAGGGCTGGCGGATCTGGCGGAACACTCTCAGTAGGGCGAGCGGACTCTCCTTGCGCTTCTTGCCGCCGCGCAGCTCGCGCTGGTAGCTGGCACTCTCGATGATCCGCTCATAGCCGATATGGACCGGAATAAAGGCCAGCGGCCGGTGGTGGCCTTCCTTGGCACTGCGTAGAAAGGAACGCAGGGTCATGGCCAGCATGCCGGGGCGGGCCGGCAGCATGCGGCCGCTGCGTGAGCGCCCCCCTTCGATAAAGTACTCCAGCGGGTGACCCCGCGAGATCAGACGATGCAGGTAGGCGTTGAACACTGCCGTATAGAGACGGTTATCGCGGAAGCTGCGGCGCAGGAAGAAGGCGCCCCCGCGGCGCAGCAGCGGGCCGATCAGCGGCATGTCGAGGTTGCACCCGGCGGCGACGTGGGGTGGCATCAGTCCATCGTGGTAGAGCACATAGGAGAGCAGCAGATAGTCGATGTGGCTACGGTGACAGGGCACATAGACTAGGGTGTGGTCGCCCGCCAGGGCCTTGACCCGCTCCAGTCCCCGCACGTCGACCCCATCGTAGAGGCGGTTCCACAGCCGCCTCAGCAGACCGTCCATGAAGCGCAGCACCGGGTAAGTCATGTTGGAGGCGATCTCGCGGCCGTAGCGCAGGGCGCGACGTTGCAGGCGCTCCGCGGAGGGGCGCCCCTCCGCGGCCAGCGCCTCGACCACCTCGCGCACCTCGGGGCTTCTGGCCACCCCTTCGATGAGAGTGCGGCGGTGGGAGAGATCGGGGCCCAGTACTCGGGTGCGCACCCGGCGGAAGTGCACGCGCAATAGTCGTGCGGCCTTGCGGTTGGTCAGCCTGGCGTCCTCTTCGGAGGCGCCAGGCAGGTCGCCAAGGTGCAGCGGGGCACCGAAGTGCACTTCCACGCTGCGACGATTAACCAGCACCGAGAGCAGGCGGCGCAGCCGTCCGGTGAGCTGCCAGCTATCCGCGGCGAGCATCCGCCAGAAGCCGAACCGCTTGCCGGGCGCGCGCCCCCAGAAGATGCTCACCGGGACCAGCTGGACCTCTTGACCGTCCTCGGCCAGGCGCTGTTCGATCAGCGGCCGAAAGGGAGCCTCGGGCCGAGGGCGGCGCCGCCACAGCCGGCGTTGCAGAGCCGGCAGGGCGAGGCAGGCCGCCACCTCCACCTGGCCGATTCGTCGACGTCCGCCCGCCAGGGGCAGGCCGTGCTGGCGGGTCAGGGAGGCCAGCAGCCAGGTGTCGCTGATGGCCGGGCGCGGCAGTACGTAGAGCACCGGCAGGTTCGATTCGAGCTTCAGCGCCTCGGGGGCGGGCTCGATCAAGCGCGGCTTGACCCAGGCGGCGATCAGCCAGGCCATCAGCGCACGCAATGGGGTGGTGAGAAGGTGACGCAAGGCCATCCGCTTGCCCCGAGGTAGAAAAGTGGAAGAAAAGGCCAGTATAGTCGTCGGGCAGGCTTTGGGTCAGGCCTGCGGCCGAGGACAGGGAGTCTGCCATGCATGGTATCTGGAGAGAGGGCAACCACTTCGAGCTGTTGCCCGAGGCGAGTCGCTTCCTGCCGGCCATGTTCGAGGCGTTGGAAAGTGCCGATTCATCGATCTTGATCGAGCTCTATCTGATGGAGTCGGGGCGTCTGGCCTCGGCGATGATCGGTGCCCTGGTAAAAGCCGCGGAGCGCGGCGTCACGGTGATGTTGATGCTCGATGGCTACGGTGCCATGGGACTCTCTAGCGAGGACCGCGAGCGTCTGGAAACGGGCGGTGTGGCGCTGCGTTTCTTCAATCCACTGGGCTTCCACTCCCTGGCCCGTAACCTGACCCGGGACCATCGCAAGCTGGTGGTGGTGGATGGTCGGGTCGCCTTCACCGGGGGGTTCGGCGTCGTGGACGAGTTCCTCGACGCCTGGTACGAGGTGGCCATGCGGATCGAGGGACCGGTGGTGGCCGATTGGGTGCGGCTGTTCTGTCGCTTGTGGGACTCGCCGCTGACTCGCGGCAGTGGTGCCTCGGAGCTGGTGCATGGGTTGGCCACCGAGACTCGCCAGGCGGAGGGCTACCGGGGCATGACCGGGCGGGTGGTGTGGGGTCAGGGCTATCGCTACCAGGCCATTCGTCATTCACTGCATCGCCAGGTCTCCGGCGCCCGCCAGCGCATCTGGATCTGCACGCCCTACTTCGCGCCCACCTTCAGCCTGCGCCTGCGCCTGGCCCGGGCCGCCCGGCGGGGCGTGGATGTGCGGCTGCTGCTGCCGGGCGACGTCCATGACCACCCCGGGGTGCGCTACGCCGGCCAGCGCTTCTATGGCCGGCTGCTCAAGGCCGGGGTGCGCATTCACGAGTTTCAGCCCAACTTCATTCACGCCAAGTTTTCGCTGATCGATGACTGGGTCAGCCTGGGCTCCTGCAACTTCGACCACTGGAGCCTGCACTGGAACCTGGAGGCCAACCAGGAGGTGGCCGATCGACGCCTTGCGGCCGAGGTGGCCGAGCTTTTCGAGCGCAACTTCGCCGCGAGCCACGAGATCGATCTTCAGGCCTGGGCCCGGCGCCCGCGCTGGCAGCGCCTCAAGGAGTGGCTTTTCGGCAGCCTGGATGGAATGCTGACCCGTCTCAGATGAGCTTACGGCTTACGGCTTACGGCGCCCGGCGGGCTTCTTCTTGCGTGGTATCGGCTTGGGGGTCTCTGGCGGCACGCGATAGTGCAGGTAGAGATCCAGCACCAGCTCGGGAAGCTGGCGTACCAGGCCCTCCAGACGCGTGCCGTCACCGACGAACTCGGCCATGTCGGGCTCTTCCTCGAACAGCCCAGAGAGCGCCATGAAGGGCAGCAGCAGGGTGGCGGCGGCCTCCTCGTCCTCCTCGAACCAGGCGGCCTCGTCCAGGAACACCCCCTCCATGAAGCCGGCGCACCAGTCGCCGATGGGTGTCTCCTCGGCGGGCAGGTCGTCCAGGGTAAGCTCGAAGGGTAGCTCCGGCAGCTGCCCCTGCTCCAGGGCGGCGATGGCATTGCGTCGCAGCTCGTCGAGCAGCCCGAGGATCTCTTCACGCTCGCGGGTATCATGGAAATCTGGCTCGCCCTGGAACAGCTCCGCCACCCAGGTGGCCGGGTCAGTCTCGCTGGGTGCCACCGCCAGGGCCACCAGGAAACCGTGGCTGCCGATGAGATCCAGAGCATCCTCGCCGACCCGGTCGGAGGCCAGGAAATCGTCGAGGCGGTCGAGCTGGTCGTCGTCGAGCAGGGGTTCGGGCTGGGGGGTATCGGACATCGTCACTCTCGTACTTTCGCATTTTCGCGGGGGGGCGGGTCGGTACTTTACGCCTGGCAGACGAGAGGCCATTCTAGCACCCCATGAACCGACCCGCGCTGCCCACTCCCGACCTCGTCCACCTCGCCACCCTGGAGGGGGAAGCACTGCTTGCTGCCCTGCATGAGAGGGTGGAGGCTGCCTGGTGTCTGTGCCACGAGGTGTATCCGGGACTGCCGCGGCCCCGGGTGTGGTGCGACCTGCGCGGCAAGTGTGCCGGCCAGGCACATTTCGGGCGCGGTGGACTACGCTTTAATCCGGTGCTCTACGCCGAGAACCGTCGCGAGTTCCTGGTGGAGGTGGTGCCCCACGAGATGGCTCACTGGCTGATTTACCATCTGGAGGATGGGTGCCGGACTCGTCCCCATGGTCGTGAGTGGCAAACGGTGATGCGTGGGTTGTTCGGCCTGGCGCCTCGCGCGACTCATCATTTCGATACCGGGCGCGCCAGTCCCGCGCCACACCGCTATGCCTGCGACTGTCGCGAGCATACGTTCAGCACTCGGCGCCATACGCTGGCGCAGCAGGGGCAGCGCTACCGTTGCCGCCACTGTGCTCAGACCTTGGTCTATCTTGGCCTGGAGGTGTTTGAAAGTTAGGCTTAACCCATTGTTATTAATAGTAAAAATGCTCATACCAATGTCTAAGTGGAAGTAGTGTCGGGCGGGGGTATGCTGAGCCCACCCTAAATGGCGCTGGCCGTCTCCATATAATCCCAAACAAGGTTGGCTGGCTTCAATCACCCGACGGGGCCATACCTACTACAGAGGCACTTCCATGACTGAACAACATCAAAATGTCTATCCGGTACAAGATGATATCGCCGCCAAGACCTGGGCCGACAAGGCCACCTATCAGGCGATGTACCAGCAGTCCGTGGACGATCCGGACGCCTTCTGGGCCGAGCAGGCCAAGCGCGTCGACTGGGTCAAGGCGCCCACCAAGATCAAGCACACCAGCTTCGATTCGCACAGCGTGGATATTCGCTGGTATGAGGATGGTACCCTCAATGCCAGCTTCAACTGCCTCGATCGTCATCTCGAGACGCGCGGCGACCAGACCGCCATCATCTGGGAGGGCGACGCCCCCGATGAGTCAGAGCACATCACCTATCGCGACCTTCATGAGCGCACCTGCAAGATGGCCAACGCTCTGAAAGAGCTGGGTATCGGCAAGGGCGACGTCGTCACCCTCTACATGCCGATGATTCCCGAGGCCGCCGTGGCCATGCTGGCCTGCGCCCGCATCGGTGCCGTGCACTCCGTGGTCTTCGGCGGCTTCTCGCCGGATGCCCTGGCCCAGCGCCTGGTTGGCGCCAACTCCAAGCTGGTGATCACCGCCGACGAGTCTGTGCGCGGTGGCAAGCAGGTGCCGCTCAAGGACAACGTCGATGCCGCCTTGACCCGTCCGGGCACCGAGGTGTGCCAGAACGTGCTGGTGGTCAAGCGCACCGGCGGCGATATCGAGTGGAAGGAGGGCCGTGACGTCTGGTATGGCGATCTGGTCGCGGAGCAGTCCGCCGATTGCCCGGCCGAGGAGATGAACGCCGAGGATCCGCTGTTCATCCTCTACACCTCCGGTTCCACCGGCGCGCCCAAGGGCCTTAAGCACACCACCGGCGGCTACCTGGTCTACGCCAGCCTGACCCACCAGTATGTCTTCGACTATCAGGACGGTGAAGTCTACTGGTGCACCGCGGACGTGGGCTGGGTCACCGGGCACAGTTACATCATCTATGGCCCGCTGGCCAACGGCGCCACCACCCTGATGTTTGAGGGCGTGCCCAACTACCCATCCCATGGCCGCATGGGCGAGATCGTCGACAAGCACAAGGTGAATATCCTCTACACCGCCCCGACGGCGATCCGTGCCCTGCGAGCTCACGGCGACGACGTCATGAGCTCTAGCACTCGGGAGTCCCTGCGCATCCTCGGGTCAGTGGGTGAGCCCATCAATCCCGAGGCCTGGGAGTGGTACTACCGTGTGATCGGCAACTCGAAGTGCCCTATCGTCGATACCTGGTGGCAAACCGAGAACGGCGGCATCCTGATTTCTCCGCTCCCCGGTGCCATTGATCTCAAGCCCGGCTCGGCTACCCTGCCGTTCTTCGGCGTTCAGCCCGGCATCGTCGATGGTCAGGGTAACGTGCTGGAGGGGGTCGCCGAAGGGAGCCTGGTGATCCTGGACGCCTGGCCGGGTATCGCTCGCTCGATCTGGGGCGATCACGAGCGCTTCACGCAGACCTACTTCTCCACCTACCCTGGCGTCTACTTCACGGGCGACGGTGCCCGCCGCGACGAAGATGGCTACTACTGGATAACCGGCCGCGTCGATGATGTGCTCAACGTCTCCGGCCACCGCATGGGTACCGCCGAGATCGAGTCGGCGCTGGTGGCCCACGACGCCGTGGCCGAGGCTGCCGTGGTGGGCTTCCCCCATGACATCAAGGGCCAGGGCATCTATATCTATGTCACGCTCAACGATGGCTTCACGCCCAGTGATGAGCTGAAAAAAGAGCTGGTCAAGTGGGTTCGCACCGAGATCGGCCCGATCGCCTCGCCTGATGTGATCCAGTGGGCCAATGACCTGCCCAAGACCCGCTCCGGCAAGATCATGCGCCGCATCCTGCGCAAGATCGCCGCCAACGAGTGCGACGGCCTGGGGGACACCAGCACCCTGGCCGATCCGAGCGTGGTCGATGAGCTGATCGAGAACCGCGCCGTTCGCTGATATGCGCTTCGCTGCTCCCTTGCAGAGCCGGCCTTCGTGGCCGGCTTTTTACGCCTACTCGATAATATTGTCGACAATGCTGTCGGGGCGCTTGGGAATAGGCTCTACCATGGGGTAACATGCCCCACAGTCATATAAGACCCCGAGTGGCGGTCCACGCCCGCTGCCAGAGGAACCGGAGGAGAATCCATGGCCTTTGCCCAGAAATTCATCGTCGCCGATGACCATCCGCTGTTCCGCGCAGCCCTCACCCAGGCGCTGC
>PWIZ01000433.1 GCA_003560175.1 Halomonas sp.
AACGACGACGCGCCCCAGGTACGACTGGAGAATCTCAAGGCATGAGTGACACCGCCCCCAGTAGCAGCGACACCCTGAACGACTTCGCCTCGGAACCAACCGGCGCCCGACGGGTGGTGGTGCTGATCTCCGGCAGCGGCAGCAACCTGCAGGCGCTGATCGACGAGCAGACCCACGACCGCCTGGGCGGAGAGATCGTTGCGGTGATCTCCAACGAACCCGCCGCCTACGGCCTGATCCGCGCCAAGGAGGCCGGCATCGACGCCGTGGTGCTGCCGCACCGAGAGTACGACAGCCGCGAGGCCTACGACGGCGCCCTGATCAAGGTGATCGAACGCCATGAGCCGGACCTGATCGTGCTGGCCGGCTTCATGCGCATCCTCACCCCCCGCGTCGTGCAGCGCTTCCTTGGCCGCATGCTCAACATCCACCCCTCGCTGCTGCCCGCCTATCAAGGGCTCAACACCCATGCCCGGGCGCTCACCGACGGCGTGACCGAGCACGGCTGCAGCGTGCACTTCGTCACCGAGGAACTCGACGGCGGGCCGGTAGTGCTCCAGGCGGCCGTCGACGTGGCAGAAGGGGAAACCGTGGAGAGCCTCACGGAGAAGGTGCACGCCCGCGAGCACCTGATCTACCCGATCGCCGTAAAGTGGTGCCTCGAGGGGCGCCTGCAGTTCACGTCCGAGGGCGCCACTCTTGACGGCATGGCACTGCCGCCCCAGGGCATTCGGCTCTCGCATGCCGACGCCGCGGAAGAGCTGGACGAGGAACTGGACGAGGAACTGGACGAGGACTAGCGCCGCGTGACCACGCTGATCTCGTGGTCATTGGTGACCTCGACGAAGACCCCCCGCCGGATGGCTCCGACGGGGGGTCTCGTTTTCTACCTCGACACCTGCCGTGCATTGCCGAGTCATCGTGCACGGGGTGCCATCAGGTTCTCGGCAGGGTCACGCCGAGCTGCCCCATGTATTTGCCGCCGCGGTCCTTGTAGGAGATGTCGCACACCTCGTCGGACTCCAGGAACAGCATCTGGGCCACGCCCTCGTTAGCGTAGATCTTCGCTGGCAGGTTGGTGGTGTTGGAGAACTCCAGGGTCACGTGCCCTTCCCACTCGGGCTCCAGCGGTGTCACGTTGACGATGATGCCGCAGCGCGCGTAGGTGGACTTGCCCAGGCAGATGGTCAGCACGCTGCGCGGGATGCGGAAATACTCCACGGTGCGCGCCAGGGCGAAGGAGTTGGGCGGAATCACGCAGACATCACCCTTGATATCGACGAAGCTCTTCTCGTCGAAGGCCTTGGGGTCCACCACCGCGGAGTGGATATTGGTGAACACCTTGAAATCGTAGGCGCAGCGCACATCGTAGCCGTAGCTGGAGGTGCCGTAGGAGATCACCCGACGATCGTTCACATAGCGAACCTGATCGGCCTCGAAGGGCTCGATCATACCCTCCTGCGCGGCCATGCGACGGATCCACTTGTCGGACTTGATGCTCATCGGGACATTTCCTGCTGGAGTGAAGTCTAGGGCCTGGGCGCCAGGCAGCGGGGCAGCCATGATAGCGGCCCCGTGCACCGACGTCACCTCGCTCAGTCGCCGAAGGAGATACTCGGACCCTCGGCGGCCTGACCCTGAACCTGTTCGGCCACCTGGCGGGCCATATCACGGAAGGTGGCGGTCACCTCGCCGTCCGGCTCGGCGATCACCGTGGGTCGCCCGCCGTCGACCTGCTCGCGAATGGACAGCGCCAGCGGTAGCCGACCCAAGAGGCGGGTCTCGTACTCATTCGCGATGCGCTCGCCGCCACCCTCGCCGAAGATCGGCTCGGCGTGGCCGCAGCTCGAACAGACGTGCAGGCTCATGTTCTCCACTACGCCGAACACCGGTACGTTGACCTTGCGGAACATCTCGATGCCCTTGCGGGCATCCAGCAGGGCGATGTCCTGGGGCGTGGTGACGATCACCGCGCCGTCCACCGGGACTTTCTGGGCCAGGGTCAGCTGGATGTCGCCGGTGCCCGGCGGCATGTCGATGAACAGGAAGTCGAGGTCGTCCCACTGGGTCTGGGTCAGCAGCTGCTGAAAGGCGCCGGCCACCATGGGGCCCCGCCAGACCATGGGCTCACGCACGTCGACCATGAAGGCCATGGACATCGCCTGGAGGCCGTGGGCCTCGAGCGGATACATGCGATTCTCGCCGGCGGCCTGGGGACGCACCCCCTCACCCACCCCCAGCATCTGGGCCTGACTCGGGCCATAGATGTCGGCATCCAGGATGCCCACTCGGTAGCCTTCGGCGGCCATGGCCAGCGCCAGGTTGACGGTGACGGTGGACTTGCCCACCCCGCCCTTGCCGGATGCCACGGCGACAATATGCTTGACCCCTTCGATCACGGACTGCTCCTCTTGCTTGTCATCGGTCGGGGCTGGACGTCGCCGCCCCGCTCTGTCAGAAATCGGCTCTCGGGCCAGTATACGCATGAGGCCGTTCGCCGTCCCGGTTCCCCAACGGCAGACGGCGGGCCTCGGCCCGCCGTCGCATTGGGATTATCTCGAGGGAGGACTAATCCTCGTCGGCCTCGGTCTCCTCGGTAGAAACGGTGACCTCCAGGTCGGCCAGCTCATTGCGCCAGCTGGCCAACTGGGCCTCGAGGCGTTGGAGCTGTTCCTCCCGGCGCTCCGCCTCGGCCTCGACGGTGGCAACCTCGTCGCGGCCGATGCCGATGGCGATCTTAAGGTCGTCGAGCTCGGTGCGGGCCTCCTGCACATCGGCGCGAGCGGCGTCGCGCTCCTCACGGGCCGACGCGACCTCCTCGGCCACCTCGTCGCGCCAGATCTCCAGCGCCTCGACCTCCTCCTCGAGGGCCTCGAGATAAGCCTGGCGCTCATCGAGCTCGGCCTCGACGCCGGCAAGCTGCGCCTCGGTCTCTTCGATCTGCTCGCCCAGTGACACCAGCTCAGCCTCTGCCTCATCGCGGGCCGCCTCGGCTTGCTCGCGCGTATCAACCGCCTCCTGCCGCTCTTCGGCGGCCTCCTGCCGGGCGGCCTCCGCCTCCTGGCGGGCCTCCTCGGCGTCCTGGCGGGCGGCATCGGCGTCGTCGCGAGCCTGCTTGACGGACTCGACCTCCTCGCCCAGCGCTTCGAGGGACGCCTGCAGCTCGGCCTGCTGGGCTTCAAGGGTCTCGAGCTCTTCCTGGAGCCCGCTGCGCTGTTCGGTAAGCGCCTCGAGCTGCGCCTCGGCCTCGCTTATCGCGTCGTTCAGACGCTCCAGCTCGGCTCTGGCCTCGGCCTGCTCCTCGGCCATGGCGGCCTCGGCGGCATCGCGTTCGTCGTGAAGCTCGGCCAGGCGAGCCTGCAGAGCCTCGATCTCCTGGCCGGTCTCTTCACGCTCGTCGAGCTGACTGACCAGCGCCTGGTTGCGGGACTCCAGCGCAGCAAGCTCCGATTCCAGGGCCTCGCGGGCGTCGCGGTGGGAGCTAGAGTTGGACTGGGCGACAATGGCCCAGATGACGGCAACGGCGGCTACGCCTGCCAGTCCCCTGACACGGTTATCCTTGAACGGTGACGTCTGGGAGGTTTCCGACATGGATGCATCCTCTCTGATTCAACCTTGGGATC
>PWIZ01000117.1 GCA_003560175.1 Halomonas sp.
CGGCACCGCCACCCGGGCCGGCGCCAGCGGCAGTCGCGTCGAGTGCGTCGAGCAGGTCGCCCTCGCCCTCGTCGATGGCCGCCAGCAGGGCCTCGAGGTCCTCGTCAAGGGCGCTGAACTCGGAGGCGGCCACCGGCTGACCGGCATCCAACTCGGTCGTCATGGCGACCTGCTGTCCGCCTTCGATCAGGGTGGGGTCGAGTCCGTCGCCGAAGTCCAGCTGGACTCGGGCATTATCGGCAGTGACGAGGATCTCGCCTTCCTGCAGGGTGTCTCCCACGCGAAGCTCGCGAAGGTTGCCATCGGCGTCCCGCGCCCAGGCCTGACCGGTAATGGAGATGACGGTTGCGATGGTCATGGTAAGACTCCCTGCATGATGATCTTGATATTTTGGCGGCGAGACAGCGCAGCGCCAGCTCATACGCTTAAGCTAGGCGCAGTCGTGGATAAAGAGTATTGGACCGATGGACAGGTCGGAGGAGACGTTGATAAGCATCAAGGCTGAGCTGGCGACGGCAGTTACGCGCCAGCCACCAGCCAGAGGGGGATTTACTCGATCGCCAAGGATTCGTCGTCGAGCAACTCCTGAAGGATATTGTCGTGATAGCTCACGCCTGCCAGCAGGAAGGTCTGATCGGCCAACCCGAGGTCTCCATCGCCAAAGCCACCGTCACTACTGATATGCAGCAGGGTATCGCCGTTATCTGAGGAAGACGCCTGGAGATAGTCGCCAAGGGAATCGGTGTCCCCCTCCCATTCGCTGAGCAGGTCACTGAGATCGAGCGCCCCGTCTTCGCCAAGCGAATAGGTGGTCAGCGGCTCATCCTCGGTGCCAGGCGCCGTTTCTTCTGCCAGCAGGTCACCGTCAAGGTAAGCCGATTCGTTATCCGGCTCGCCATCGTCGCTGATCAAGTCGATGCCGGACTCAATCGATACGGGGCGCAAGGCAAAGGCACTGCCCTCGCCGCTCTGCCCAGCACCGGTGCTTCCCCCCAGGAAGGCGATGTAGCTGAAGTCGCTGTCATGCTCGATGATGATCAGGCCATCATCGGTCTCCAACCCTTCCAGGCTGCCTTCGAAGAACCTGACACCGTCGGCGTCATAGAGATGATAGGTCGCACCATGTATCGGCCCGGCCACCTCGAAGGAGACCGAGTCGACCGGCTCGGAGAGCTCGAACAGGATTGCCTCTCCGGACTCGATTGCCGCGGGATCGTCGCTGGCTGCCGCGTGATCCACCGCATAGAACCCCGCATCAGAGCGAGAAACATCGGCACTCTGGTGACCGGTGCCCTTGAGTCCGTTAGCGTTTGCCATGGTACCCGCATTCGAAGCTCCCACCGTATGCGCATGGGTCACATAGGTTACCGGGGCGGGATCTTCCGGATCTGGATCGACCGGATCTTCCGGATCGGGTTCCTCGGGGTCGACCGGGTCTTCCGGGTCGGGTTCCTCGGGCTCAACGGGGTCTTCCGGGTCGGGATCGATAGGGTCTTCCGGATCGGGCTCCTGGGGATCGATCGGGTCCTCGGGATCCGGTTCCTCGGGATCGACGGGGTCGCCCGGAGCAGTGGGGTCATCGAGGGGAATGCCGGGGGCCGCCTCGCCGGGAACCGCAGCGGTGACGGCGGGGGAATCGTCGCGCTCGCCTGGCAATTCAGCCAGGTCGGTCTGACCAAACTCGTAGTTCAGCGGCTCGACGTTCTCGACGATGCGCGGCAGGCGCACGAAGTCATGGCCGCCCGCCTCGCCGCCCCCACCCGGGCCAGCCGCGGCAGGGTCAAGTACCGCCAGCAGATCGATCTCGGGGTCCTCGAGCGCCGCCAGCAAGGCCTCGAGCTCCTCATCGTCGCGGGTGCTGTCGGTCTCGGCGCCCGCCATGGACTCCAGCACCAGGGCGTCCAGTTCCACGACACGGCCAGCGCCTACGACCAGGGTGTCAGGAGCGTCCATGAGGTCCAACAGAGCCCTGGAGCCGCTGCCGGTGACAAGAAATTCGCCGGGCTGCAGGGCGTCGCCAATGCGCAACTCACGCAGTTGGCCTTCGGGGGGGCGCGCCCACGCCAGGCCTTCAAGGGAAATTAGGTTCGCGATGCTCATGGCAGAGACCTCCGATGATCGAGTGAGATGGAGTCAGCAGCCGTATGAGAGTGGCTCCAACCATTTGTCTCACATGAAGCATGGTGCTCCTTGACCAGAAAACCCACTGTACCGAAGGGCAGTCCGCGATGATTATTGACCTGGATCAGCAATCGCCGTGTGCTGCCCCGCCAGGCGCAACACGAGCTGCATGCGATCCCGCACCCCGAGCTTGGAGAAGACTGCCCCCAGATGAGCCTTGACGGTTCGCTCGGTGATCCCGAGTGTGCGCGCCACTTCCTTGTTGCTCTGCCCCTCCAGCACGGCCTGCGTCACTGCCCGCTCGCGCTCGGTCAGCGCCTGCAGCTCTTCCGCCTGGGGCTGGGCCTGGTCCAGGCCGCCAAGCGCGCGGAAGGTACCGCCCACCACGCGAGCCATCAGCTCGGGCGGGACCCAGATTCCCTGATTCAGGATCACCAGCTGGGCCTGGCGCAGCAGCTCGGGGGGCGAGAGCGCATGCACATAGGCCCGGGCGCCGTTCTCCAGAGCCCTGAAGGCCTCAGCGGCGCTGGGGGAATAGCTCATCACGCCGACGGCAGCGCCGCGCCGTTGCAGTTCGGCGACCAGCGTGGGCCAGTCCTGGGTATCGTCCATCACCCAGACACCGTCACCACGTACCATCCGGGCACCGACCTCCCGGGGAGAGATCATCCGGGCATCGCTGAAGGCCTCGCGCCAGCGGGGAATCTCGTCACGTCCCTGACTGATGAAATAGATCGCCATCATCGCTCTCCCATTGAGTCACTCCAGGCCCGCAGCACGGGCTTGAGCATGAACTGCATGACGGTGCGCTTGCCGGTCATGATGTCCACCTGGGCGGTCATCCCGGGTATCACGGCAAGCTGCTGGTTGACCTCCTCGCCGTCCAGGGCGCGCACGCGCACCAGATAGAAGGTGTTGTCGTTGTCATCGGTGATGGTGTCGGCGCTGATATGATCGAGCTCGGCCTGGAGCCCGCCGAAGATGGCGAAATCGTAGGCGGTGAGCTTGATGGTGGCCGGCTGGCCGGGCCTGAGGAAGGCGATATCCTGCGGGGCGATGCGCGCCTCCACCAGCAGCTGATCATCACTGGGCACGATCTCGACCACTTCCTGACCCTGCTGGGCCACCCCGCCGATGGTGTTGATGTTGAGACGCTGCACCACGCCATCCACCGGCGAGCGCACCTCGGCAAGGCGCACCCGGTCCTGCAGGCCGGCACTGGACTCATCCAGGGCGGAAAGATCTCCCATGACCTGGGCGAGATCGTTGCGCCAGTCGCTGCGCCGCTCGATGCCGAGCTCGCTCAGCTGATTGCGCGCCTCCTCCACCGCGGACTCCAGCCGTGAGACCGCGGCTGCGGCCTGGTCACGCTCCCCGGTCGCCCGCGATACCTCACGCTGCAGCCTGAGGATATCCACCTCCGAGACGGCCCCCGACTGCAGCAACGGTCGGGTCAGGTTGAGCTCCTGGTTGCTCATGTTGGCC
>PWIZ01000355.1 GCA_003560175.1 Halomonas sp.
CCTTCACCGGGTCCAGGCGAAACGAGGTGCCGGGTACCCTTGCGCCGTGGGGCACCACCGTGCCCTCCACCAGCGGCCCGAGGTGCTTGGTGCACTCCGGAAAGCGGAGCGCCAGCAGGCCACAGCCGAGGGTATCCATCAGGCAGAGCCTTGCGGTATCCCACGCTTCGGCACTGTCGATGCGAATATCCAGAACGTAATCGGCAATCATCTGCAACTCGTCATCGTAGTCTGGCCGCACGTTGGCTTCCACGGTGCTCATCTTTACCTCCCTCAGCGTCAGTAGTGGCTACCCCCACTATAGAAGATACCCCGGGCCTTGCGACCCGAGGCAAATGTCAGAGAAATCCTGGAAGGGCTGATTTAATCAGTGTTTTCCTAGAAGCTGTCGCCGGGGACACGCACATGGCCTTCCATCAGCACCCGAGCGCTGCGGCTCATCAACGCCTCATCGATCACCCAGCGACCTTCAATCAGGCTCGCCTCGGCACCCACTCGCAGGGAGCCGGAGGGGTGACCGAAGGTCACGGCGTTACGCTTGCCGCCACCGGCGACCAGGTTGACCAGGGTCCCCTCGATAGCAGCGGCGGAGGCGATGGCCACCGCGGCGGTGCCCATCATGGCGTGGTGCAGCTTGCCCATGGAGAGCGCCCGCACCAACAGGTCGATGGACTCGGCCTTCACCTCCTTGCCGCTGGAAGAGGTGTAGCTCGCCGGAGGCGCCACGAAGGCTACCTTGGGGGTGTGCTGCCGGCCGGCCGCCTCGGCCACGTCCTTGATCAGCCCCATCTTCACCGCCCCGTGGGCGCGGATCGTCTCGAAGCGCGCCAGCGCCGCCGGGTCGCCGTTGATCGCCTCCTGCAACTCGGTGCCGGTGTAGCCGAGTTCGGCAGCGTTGACGAAGACGGTAGGAATGCCGGCGTTAATCAGCGTCGCCTTGAGGGTGCCCCCCTCTACCACCTCGGCCGGCACTTCCAGATCATCCACCAGGTTGCCGGTGGGGAAGATCGCACCCTCGCCGTCGGCGGGGTCCTTGAAGGCTACCGGGACCTCGGCCGCCGGGAAGGTGACGCCGTCCAGCTCGAAGTCGCCGGTCTCCTGCACCTCGCCGTCGGTGATCGGCACCTGGCAGACGATGGTCTTGCCGATATTGGCCTGCCAGATGCGCACCTCTACCACGCCGTTCTCCGGGATGCGCGCCGGGTCCACCAGGCCGTTGGCCACGGCGAAGGGGCCCACGGCGGCGGAGAGATTACCGCAGTTGCCGCTCCAGTCGACGAAGGCCTTGTCGATGGAGACCTGGCCGAACAGGTAATCCACGTCATGGTCGGGGCTCTCGCTCTTCGACAGGATCACCGTCTTGCTGGTGCTGGAGGTGGCGCCGCCCATGCCGTCGATCTGCTTCTGGTAGGGGTCGGGGCTGCCGATCACCCGCATCAGCAGGTGGTCACGGGCTTCACCCGGTACCTGCGCCGCCTCGGGCAGGTCATCGAGCCTGAAGAAGACACCCTTGCTGGTGCCGCCACGCATATAGGTGGCGGGAATACGAATCTGGGGAACGTGAGCCATGAAGTCGCTTCCTTGTTCTATAGAGAGGGGTAAAGATCGACCCGGGCCTTGCGGCGCCGGGTCGATGGGGTTTCAACGTCGTGAGGCTTGCGCCCGGCTCAGCTGATCGCCTCGCCCTTGGACTCCAGGAAGTCCTTGGCGAAGCGCTGCAGCACGCCACCGGCGGAGTAGACCGTCACCTCCTCGGCGGTATCCAGGCGACAGATCACCGGCACGCGGTCGACCTCGCCGGTCTGGCGATGGATGACCAGCTCGAGAGTCGCCCCCGGCGAAGCGGCGCCCTCCACGTCGTAGGTCTCGGTGCCGTCGAGCTGCAGGGTGTGGCGGGTGGTGCCCTCCTGGAACTGCAGCGGCATCACCCCCATGCCGATCAGGTTGGTACGGTGGATACGCTCGAAGCCCTCGGCGGCGATCGCCTCGACCCCGGCCAGGGCCACGCCCTTGGCGGCCCAGTCACGGGAGGAGCCCTGACCGTAGTCGGCGCCGGCGATGATGATCAGCGGCTGCTTGCGCTCCATGTAGGTCTCGATGGCCTCCCACATGCGAGTCACCTCACCCTCCGGCTCGATGCGCGCCAGCGAGCCCTGCTTCACCTCGCCGTTCTCGTCGCGGACCATCTCGTTGAACAGTTTGGGGTTGGCCAGGGTCGCGCGCAGGGCCGTGAGGTGGTCGCCGCGGTGGGTGGCGTAGGAGTTGAAGTCCTCCTCCGGCAGGCCCATCTTGTGCAGGTACTCTCCCGCCGCGCTGTCCATCATGATGGCATTGGACGGTGACAGGTGGTCGGTGGTGATGTTGTCCGGCAGGATCGCCAGCGGCCGCATCCCCTTCAGCGCACGCACGGCCGCCATATTGCCTTCCCAATAGGGCGGGCGCCGGATATAGGTGCTCTGAGGGCGCCAGTCGTAGAGCGGGCTCTCGGCCTTTTCGAAGGTGCCCAGGTCGAACATCGGGATATAGACCTGCTTGAACTGCTCCGGCCTGACGAACTCGGCGACGATGGCATCGATCTCCTCATCCGAGGGCCAGAGATCCTTGAGGGTCACCGGATTGCCGTTCTGGTCGGTGCCCAGCACGTCCTTCTCGATGTCGAAGCGCACCGTACCGGCGATGGCATAGGCCACCACCAGCGCCGGCGAAGCCAGGAAGGCCTGCTTGGCATAGGGGTGGATGCGGCCATCGAAGTTGCGATTGCCCGAGAGCACCGCGGTGGCATAGAGGTCGCGGTCGATGATCTCCTGCTGGATCTCGGGGTCCAGAGCGCCGGACATGCCGTTACAGGTGGTGCAGGCGTAGGCGACGATGCCGAAGCCGAGCTTCTCCAGCTCGGAGAGCAGGCCGGCCTCCTCTAGATAGAGGCGGGCCACCTTGGAGCCCGGGGCAAAGGAGGACTTCACCCAAGGCTTGCGGATCAGGCCCAGCTCGTTGGCCTTCTTGGCCAGCAGGGCGGCGCCCACCACGTTGCGCGGATTGGAGGTGTTGGTGCAGCTGGTGATGGCGGCGATGATCACCGCGCCATCGGGCATCTTGCCCGCCTTCTCTTCCGCCTGGGCCTTGTCGTAGTCGACGGCGATCCCGCGCTCATGCAGGGCGCTGGTGGGCAGACGGCGATGTGGGCTGGAAGGACCGGCCAGGTTGCGCTCCACGCTGGACAGATCGAAGGTCAACACGCGCTCGTACTGGGCGTCGACCAGGCTATCGGCCCACAGGCCGGTCTGCTTGGCATAGGTCTCGACCAGCGCGACCTGCTCCGGCTCGCGACCGGTGAGCGTCAAATAGTCGAGGGTCTGCTCATCGATGTAGAACATCGCCGCGGAGGCACCATACTCCGGGGTCATGTTGGAGATGGTGGCGCGGTCGCCGATGGTCAAGCTCTTGGAACCCTCGCCGAAGAACTCGAGATAGGCCCCGACCACCCGCTCCTTGCGCAGGAACTCGGTGATCGCCAGCACGATATCGGTGGCGGTGATGCCCGGCTTGGGCTTGCCGGTCAGCTCCACGCCGACGATATCGGGCAGGCGCATCATGGAGGGGCGAC